>DAOOWO010000343.1:0-3040 GCA_035371225.1 Bacteroidales bacterium
GAGGCGATTCGTTCATGACGGTAATACTTAATGATGAGTTTACAGATCCCGGCGCCGATGCTTATGATAATAATGACGGGCCGCTGGCAGTAGAAATCAGCGGTATCGTTAACACTGATTTCGCAGGCACCTATTACATTGTGTATTCGGCCACTGATGCTTCGGGAAATTCGGGCCAGACAGTACGTACAGTTGTTGTAAGAAACGAAGCAGCGCCTTACAGCGGAGAATATACAGGGACCTGCACCACCGCTGCCGACACCACTACTATTCTGGCTACCGTGCTTGCATCCACCACAGTGAATAAAAGGATATGGATAGCCGGTTTCGCTCAATACCAGCAGGTATCAGTATTTGCTGACATATCAAACGACACTATCAGTATTCCTTCGCAATTGTCGCCTCAGGGAAACACGGGCTTGACACACCGTTACGCCGGCAATGGTATTGTATCGAGCATCAGCGATAGCACCATTTTTGAAATTCATTACAGCGACTCGGTATCAGGAACAATTACAACCGGCGACATGGTATATAAAAAATTATAATTGATTTCGGAAGTTGATATTTATAACTTTACAAAAAAAATCATGAGGAAAATTTCAGTTCTTGCCGTATTATTAATAATTTTGGCCAGTATTGTTTCCTGCAAAAAGAATAATTCCGGCGACACTACCGCACCGGTAATCATACTTATTGGCTCACCGCAAGTGTATGTGGACAAGGGGACATCATATACTGATGAAGGAGCTACCGCCTATGATGAAACCGACGGAGACATAACGTCGGGGATAGTGGTAGTAAACCCTGTGGATGCGAATACTGAAGGCACTTATTACGTTTCATACAACGTAACTGATGAAGCCGGCAACAAGGCCGAAGAGGTAAAACGCAAAGTTGTTGTCATGATATTCTGATGCCGGGCCCATCATTTTTCAGCGTGGTCGCACCCTAAAATAATCCATTTGATTACATTTGCAATCCATGAAAAAACTGTTCAGTTTACATAATATCTATTTTGAGCTGGTAATAAGGATTGCAATACTGCTTATTTTGTTCACGCTTTGCCGGATCATGTTTTACATCTTCAATACCGATAGTTTTTCGGTGAGCACCAGCGAGTTTTTTTTACTGTTGATTTACGGCATCAGGTTTGACCTCTCCTCCATCATACTTGTAAATTCCCTGTACATTTTTTTTCAAACCCTCCCAATAAATTTTCGAAGCAATGATATCTATCAGAAAATCCTTGAAATCCTTTTTTTCATAACTAACTCGCTTGCCCTTTTGCTGAACTGTGCCGACATCGCATATTACAAATATTTATTCCGGCGTACCAATTTCGATATAATCAAATCGATTTTTATCGGTGATGATTTCCGTACGGTTTTCTGGAACTATGTTGCTGATTATTGGTATATAGCATTGATATGGTTGCTAATGGTTGTACTGATGATTTTTCTTTATAAAAAAACAAAACGGGTATTAGTACTGCGGAACAACACCTGGAGGCAACATCTTTGTGCCGTTATTGTCTTTTTAGCAGCAATGGGATTATCAGTAGTCGCTTTTCGGGGAGGTTTCCAGTTAAGGCCTATAAGCCTTGTTACTGCAGGCGAATATACCACCGCCGAAAATGTTCCGTTGGTTATCAACACTCCGTTCTCGATATATTGCACCATAGAAAAGCAGCAACTTGTCGAAAAAAAATACCTTGATGAGGATGTGGCAAAAAAGATATACAATCCCGTACAACATCACGTCTGTCACGATGCTCCTATGCGCAATTTAAACGTAGCAATCATTATTGTTGAAAGCCTGTCAAAAGAATACATCGGCATATTGAACCATGATATGGAAGACCAGAGATACACGGGATATACACCTTTTATTGATTCGTTGATAACAAAAAGTTTGTGCTTCGATAATTGTTTTGCCAACAGCAAGCGATCTATCGAAGGAATACCCGCCATATTATCGGGCCTGCCATCGCTGATGGACGATGCGTATCTTACTTCGGTTTTTTCAGGTAACAAAATAAATTCGTTGCCCATATTATTAAAAAAATATGGCTACACCTCCATGTTCTTTCATGGAGGGAAAAACGGCACCCTGAACTTTGATGCCTACGCCAAAATGGCCGGATTTAATTACTATTACGGAAAAAATGAATATAACAACGATGCTGATTACGATGGCAACTGGGGAATATATGATGAAGAATTTTTGAAATTCGCTGTCAACACCCTGGATACTTCCCGACAACCATTTATTGCTGCCTTATACACTTTATCATCGCATCATCCGTATTCCATTCCAAAAAAATACCGCAATAAGTTCAAAAAAGGGGCACTTGAAATTCACGAAAGCATTATGTACACTGATTATTCATTGAAAGAGTTTTTCAAAGCCTGCTCCTCCCAAAGCTGGTACGACAGCACCCTGTTTATTATTACCGCAGATCATAGTTCTCTGGCAGGAACTCCTTATTACATGAACAACGCAGGATCTTATGCCATTCCTCTGATTTTTTATCTGCCGAACAGCAACCTGCAAGGAATAAACCACACTATATGCCAACAGGCCGATATCATGTCCTCGGTGCTGGATTTTATTAATTTCAAAGAAAAATACACAACTTTCGGCACCAGTGTTTTCGACAGTACGGCTGCACATTTTTCGGTAAGTTACTCCAATAACAACTACCGGATTATCAAAGACAGTTTTCTTTTGCAGTTTAACGGAGAAAAAGGCCAGGACATGTACAACATTCTGGAGGACAAATTTTTGAATAACAATTTGTATTACAAAAATAAAAACAAACAAACTTCGCTGGAGGACTTTTTGAAAGCCTACCTTCAGACATACGATGCGAGAATTATTAAAAATCAACTAACCGATACTAATGACTGAGCAGAAAAAGAAAATACGGTTCATCATCAATCCCAAATCAGGCATTGGCAGACAAAAGAAAGTAGAAGGCTTAATAGCCACATACCTTGACCAGACCAAGTTTGATTATGAAATATGCCATACCAAG
>DAOOWO010000344.1:0-3040 GCA_035371225.1 Bacteroidales bacterium
TGTGCTTTGCATTGTGTTTGTCGTTAATCTGGTTGACAGCATCAATGACATTTACCACGTATTGTACGGGAACACTTTTGTCGGTTCTCAATACTATGGTGGCATCGTTTTGGGCTCCCAGTTGGGCTTCAATTGACGGAACCAGTGCGGCTTCGGCCATGGGCCTGTCTTCAATAAAATACTGATATTGATCGTTGATATAAACCGTGGTAGTTTGTTTGGCGATGGTTTTACTGTTGCTGTTGGGCAACAATAATTTTATAGCGTTGGGGCTTACCAGCGTGGAAGTAAGCATAAAAAATATCAGCAACAGGAATACCAGGTCAGACATGGATGACAAGTTAAATTCCGGATTAATTTTGTTGCGCATTTGTATGGCCATGGTCTCAGGTTTTTAGTTTGCCGGTTCGTTTAAAAGATCCATAAATTCGGAAGCTCTTAATTCGAGCATATTCACAATTTTCTGAATTCGGGCAACGATGATGTTATAGCAGAAATAGGCGATAATCCCAACGATTAGCCCTGCCACAGTGGTTACCATGGCTTCATAGATTCCTCCGGAAAGAGTCGCTATTTCAATGTTATTTCCGGCCTTTGACATATTATAAAATGCCCTCACCATTCCTGTGACCGTTCCCAGAAAACCCAGCATAGGGGCGCCGCCGGCAGCCATGGCAAGCAGGGTAATGCGTTTCTCAAGTTTTGCAACTTCTTGTTTTCCTACATTTTCAATGGTCAGGTTGATATCGCCCATTGGTTTGCCTAAGCGTAGCAATCCTTTATGGAGCATTCGGGCAATCGGAGTATCCGTGTTTTTGGAAAGGGATATTGCGGCATCAAGCTTGCCCTGATGGATAAAATCCCTGATATTATTCATAAAACCGGGGTCTTCTTTGGCGGCTTTTTGCGTTGCCATAAACCTTTCAATAAAAATATAAATGGCGATAACCGACAATAAGGCTATGGGTATCATTATCCATCCGCCTTTCATTGTTAATTCCCAAATTGAGAGTGTTTCGGAAGTAGGTGCCGCAACCTGAGGAAGTTGTTGGGCTTGTTGCGCTATAGTCGCGGCTGTATCCGCAATGGTTCCTGATTGGGTGATTTGCAAAATTATTCCAAGCATAAGAAAGTTTTTTTTAACAGGTAAAGGTAGCGGAATTGCCTATGATGATAAAGCCTTGAATTGTATATTTTTGAACACGCGATTGTTAATATAACAACGATGAATCAAGGGAATTATTTTTTGCTGGGGGTCGTATTTTTGTACCACCATTCGAATTCATTGTCAATGGCTATTAATTCAATCATCTCTGCTTCTTTTATGATGTCTTTGCCTTTTTTGTAATCTTTTATTTCACGGTCGTAAACATTACTTTCTTTATAGATAGTGCTGTTATAATATCTGTTAAAAATAAGGCTCTCATATGTGACCAGGCTATTGGAAGTTTTTGTTTCGGGTTGTTGTTGTGCCAGCCAGCCGCGCATCTCGGGGTAATAAAGCCAGAAAAGGGTTTTTGTTTTCCCTGATTTTTTTACAGACGGACCTATTCCAATAGTACGGTACTCGGATAGGTTCAGGGTTTTGTTATAAAAATAATCTTCTTTTATCCGGTAAAAAGCCACATCATAATCTTTATATTCCTGCACCGAGTCATAAGTGATAACCTGCTGATATTCTTCATCACGGTAGGCGGCAATTTCATGGGCATTTATCGCATCCATAATCTTATGGAACAGCCGGTTGTCACCAAATAATGGCTGGTTTACAAGACTGTCGGCAGGTATTTCACGCCATAACCTTTTGGACCACAGTACTTCTTTTGCGGTGATAGGGTAATAAGGCACATAGCCAAATGCAGGATCGACGGTAGAATATTTTTTGTTGGCGCTCTGTCTTACTTTGCATTTATTTCCTGCGCTGTCCCATTGGCCTGTGATTCTGTAATCAAAAGTGTTTTCATATACTCTCTCAGCCCTCTTTTGGCCTTTTTGGTCCCAAACTTTCCAATGGCCTTTGCGTTGATTGGCAAAAAATTTTCCTTCGGCTTTTTTGTTGCCGTCCTCATAATAACTGATAAAAGTCCCATCGAACAATCCGTTTTTGGTATGGTATTCAAAACGGATTTTCCCATCAGGATAGGTGATGGTATGCACTTGTTGCCCACGAGCCGTAAGGGTCGTCAAAATCACGCATAAAACAGCCAGGTGTTTTTTCATGATTTATTCTTCGAGCCAGGTTTTTATCCGGTCGATGATTTCTTGTTTCTCTTTTTCACCAAAAGAACGTATGCGGGTGGCGTGGCTTCCTCCGGGGCAAACTGCCTTAAACATATTTTTTTTCCCGTTGAATTCTACGGCTGGCGCCGACCATGGATCGTATTCTCCGTAGATAAAAATCATTTTTTCATCCCGAGTGTCCAAAAAATGTTGACACTGTATGGAAATACTACTGTCAAAATCAATTTTTAAATCTTTTGGTAAAAATATTTTTTCGAGATAGCCTTTGGCTGTCTTTATTTTCAGGTACTTTCTGAAGGGTTCGGTGTCATAGCCATAATAACCCAGTTCGCGGGCGGCCTGAACAAAAAAAGATGGAGAATAGTCCTGCCCGTCATCTGCAAAATAATCGGGGGAACAAATGCGTATCAGGTAATTAAACAAATCTGCGTTTGAGGCACTTGACGAAGGAATGGAAGAAGGTTTCCAGCCCCATTGCCAAAACGAAAACGAAAATTCCAACACGCAATAGTCGTATATCTCCTGTAATGGCAGGTGGAAGGAGTATTTTTTTTCGGTGCAGTATTTTTTAAACAAAGGAAATATTTTGTTTCGCCTTTTCAATACTTCCATCTGAAAGTCCTGCACCTTTTTTCTGTCGTTTTCGGTGCTCACTTTGCTGCTGATGAATGGTTCGTGCCGGCCGTCCTCAACGCCAAAACAAAGTGGCCCGACATAACATACTGAAATATCTACATCGCCGGGATAGAGCGTGCGGTGTATCAGGGCCGTCTGCCCGCCTTTGCTGATACCGGTGTTG
>DAOOWO010000345.1:0-3029 GCA_035371225.1 Bacteroidales bacterium
CAGCATGGTCTTGCCTGCGCCCGAAACCCCGAGAAGCACAAAATATTCTCCTTTTGAGACATGAAAAGAAATGTCCTGTAAGGCAAAATCGCCGGCTCTTTTCGATATTTTTTTCAGCTCAAGCATTTTTTGTTTTTGTAAGTAATCGCAGAACCACAAAAAACAACAGTGATACCAGGATGAAGAGAACAGCCGCCGGGCGGGCATAACTCAGCCCGAAAGAACCAAAACGCTCAAATATCAATACAGGTGTAACCATGGGATGGTAAGCCACAATAACAACGGCGCCGAACTCACTCATGCCTCTTGCAAACATCATGATCAGCCCGGAAACGATGTTTTTCCATGCGAGGGGAAGCGAAATACTGAAAAATATCCGTATCGGTGAAGCCCCAAGCACCAAAGCAGCTTTTTCGAGCCGCACAGGAACGCTAATAAAACCGTCGCGTGCAGCATTTATCAAAAAAGGAAGGCTGACAAAGGCCATTGCAATGGATATGCCGGCGGGATGCCCTACCAGATCGATGCCGAAATTTGAAGCGAATTTTCCCATCGCCGTATCACGCGAAATGAACCCCAATATAGCGATACCAGCCGCTGAGTGCGGAATGACAATAGGGAGATCAATAAGCCCCAGCACAAACCTTTTGAGTTTAAAATCCTTGCGTGCCAGAATATACGCCAGCGGTATAGCTCCAATGGCCGTAAAAAGTGTCGCCCCCATGGCCGTGAAAAGCGTCAGCCAGATAGAATCACGAACCTCCGTATCTTTTGCCGATTCAAAAATATCAGAAACCGTGGTGGCCAGAAACATTCCTGCTATAGGAGCAATAAGGAACAACAGTATCAAGCTTCCTAACAGGATAAGAATGATCCTGAAGGGAGATATTAATGCACTTTTGATCCCTGACATTTTTTACTTATAAAAATTAACGTGTTACACAGCGTATTTCAGTCAGCGCTTTGACCGCACGGTCGCTGAAAAAATCCATGGCAGGGTACAGTTTGAAAACAGCATCATTTTTTTCTTCAGGGGCTGCGATCAGCAATAATTCCGACTGGTCGTTGCGGTTCATGATTTCGCTGTAGGTGAAAACGCCGCGGTAGCCATCTTTTGCCACGGCCAGTATCAGGCCTTTCTGAAGCCTTTCCACACTAAAGGAAAAGTCTTTTCCGAGAATATCTTTCATCATCACCCCTTTAAAAGGCTGAGTGCTGTGAATTCCTTTACCGCGGCCATAAAAAATTGCGGGATAGTTTTGAACAGGAAGATCCTTTGGCAAACTTTTTAAGATTTCACAGTCTATTTTTCCGTCTGTTATTTTAACCTCAGGGCTGTACAATGGTTTCATTCCTTTTTGTACGGGAACATCAAGCGGGTAAGATACCACAGAGATCTTTACCGGGTTTGAGATATTCCTCGCGGTGATCAGGTCACTGCCCACCACCAGCCGGGTGTTTTCGGGCAAGGTCCACAGCTCCTTGGTTTTACTGGGCACTATCCGCATAACATCGGTAGCAATAATTATTTCATGACGGTGGATAGGGTAATATATTTCGCCCCACGAAAGCACCACTTTTTCGCCTTTGTCATTTTCAATTTCCACAAACAGGTCAATGATTGGCGGAAAAGCTTCCTCATTTTTCTTTTTCAGTACTATCTGGTTCAGGATATCGTAAACAGAATAACCGTCGTAACGATAAGCGCCATAAAAAGAATCGGCCGGAGCTTTGTAAATGGTTTCCTTCACAATAACACTTCTTTTGGTCATTTTTGAAAAATCCACGATGCCTGGGTTAGCCACCTCTCCTGCCACCTCAATATTACGATTGCCTTTCAGTGCAAAAGTTTCGGCATTGTCGTAAAAGTCATTTGTTTTATCGGCTGTATCGGCAGGTATGATAACACCTTCGGCGGTAGGCTCTTTTTTTGTTTGATTACATGAGGCCAGCACAAGAGCGGCTACGAGCAGAAATAAGAAGTTAATCTTTTTCATATTGTTTGTTTTGATTTATAATTCGGTCTTTTGATTTTTTGTTGTTAAAGGTATAGCTGATTTTTCCAAAAACCATGCGTCCGGGCGATTTGTAACCCTTGCTGTTGATGTAAATGATATTGAATACATTATCGAAATCAATGCTGAAATCAAAAGGTCCTACATTTTGCCAAACCTTGATATCGGTAATAAAGCGGGCAGGATACCTGTCGGTCATCATAAAAATGTTATCTACGGTATTATCATCTTTCACCCAGCGTGTACCGATGTATTTGCCGGCTACGCTAAAATTAATATAATCGGTCCGCAGGCTTATACCAGTTGAGAACTGATGCATTGGCACATCGGGCAGGAACTTTCCTGTAAGGTCGCGGTCGGCCTCAGTGTTGGGCACAAAACGGCTAACGGTGGAGTGGTTAAAAGTATAGTTGAAATAGGCTCTCAGATACTTTCCGATGGGTGCCGACACATCGGCTTCCACACCATAAATATTCACACTGCTGATGTTGCTTACCTGGTAAATGGGAGCCAGAGTGTATCCGAGATTGACAGAGTCTGCTGTAGAAATCAGGGACATAAAATCCTTACCTTTTGAAAAATACACAGAAATTTCGGTTTTCAACTTTTTAAAAAATGTGTTATCGGTGCCAAATTCAATATTGTACAGATGCTCTGGTTTTATGGCAGGATTGGCAACCCTGAAGCCGTAATGGCTTTGTTCAGAGCGGCAAAGGTCGTCGAGCACAGGCGCACGGAACCCCCTGGCCACGGAAACATACATCTTCATGGATTGTATAGGACTGTATTGTAAGGTCAACTTTGGATTTAATGACGTCCAATAGCGGGGGTCAATGTCATCATACTGAAAGCCGGTGAGGTATTCCACGCTGTACGACGGGTGTTCGATGGAAAAGGCGGCATCATAGAACGTGGCCCCGTCGAACCTAAGGCCAGCCAGTAGATTCCATTTTTCTTTTCCAAAAGTGAACTTATCCTGAACAAACAAGGCATAGGTATTCATAGTTCCCCTAT
>DAOOWO010000346.1:0-3021 GCA_035371225.1 Bacteroidales bacterium
TACAGGTATGTCGAAAGCTATAATATGAAGGTGTTGGTTATGCATAGTGCTGAAGTACTGCTATTAGTTTTTTTTGTTCTTCTTCCCAGTTCAGTTGTCTGGCTGCAAAAATAAGATTTTTTTTCCAGTTTTCGCGGGCCGGGGAGTCGGCAAGCATAAACTGCATTTTTTCGGCAATGTGTTTCGGGTTGTGGCTTTCGATACAACAGCCAATGTTGTATTCCCTGATGATTTTTTCTATTTCAACCAAAGGGGAGGCGAGTACAGGTGTGCCGGCCTGGATGTAGTCGAACAGCTTGTTTGGTAAACTGAAACGGTAGTTGATGTTGGTATCTTTGTCGAGGGTGAGGCCCAGATCGGCATTGGCAGTATAATGAATAAGGTTTTCGGGAGATTGTTTTGGAATAAAAATCACTTTGTCTTCCATTTTGTGTTCTGCTACATATGTTTTCAGTAACGGCAGCACATCTCCGTCGCCCACAATCAGCAAACATGCGTTTTCGAGGCTTTTCATGGCTTCCACAGCTTCTTCGGAGCCGCGTTGTATATTGATACCCGAGCCTTGCAGTATCATGATTTTTTTGTGTTCCGGAAGGTTTAGCTCCTGCCTGGTTTTTATGTTGATTAGAGGCCTTGTTTCTGGGATGTTTCTGACAATGGTAAGTTCTTTAAGGTATTCGGTTTTGTAAAGATCGGCAATGGATTGGTTAACCGTGATGATGTCTTTTAGTTTTGGGAAAATAGCACGTTCAATGCCTTTCCAGATTTTCTGCACTAGTGGTCTGCCGGTGAGTTCGGGCACCCCGGTAAAGTACTCGTGGCTGTCGTAAACCAACGGGATTTTCTTTATTTTAGAAACCAGATAATTTGGCAACAGAGTGTCGAGGTCGTTGGCCAGGAGCAGGTCAGCTTTTTTGAAAAGCAAAAAGAAGAACAGACGAAAATTGAAAAAAGCATAAAACAGAGGTCCTTTCTCGAAGAGCATGGCAAAGCGAAACATTTTGTAGCTGCGGGGTGGCAGGGCATAGCTGTTTTTTTTCCTTCTGCCAACGAGGAGAACATCAAACCCCAGAGTCCCGAGTGTATTACAGCTTCGGTTTACACGCTGGTCGGTAACCAGGTCGTTGATGACGGAAACTATGGCTTTTTTCAAAATATTTTTTTGCAAAGTTATAATAAATCCGTCAGGTGGTGAAAGACTTTGACCAGGCTGACAGGCTCGCCTCGTCCTGTTCCTAATGAAATAAAAAAAGCAGACTTGCGTCTGCTCTTGTTAAAAGTGCCCGGAACAGGACTCGAACCAATTTAATTAGGTTTTACTTTAAATTTATAAAAATACTGTAAATCAGCTATTTAAAATTTATTTTTTAATTTACTTTTAATCATTTTTTGTCTTTTTATACAAAAAATATGGGTACTGAGTTGGTCTTTATGTAAATCGAATATGTTTTTCGTTACCATCACGTCTTAATTAATTATTACTATAATCAGTTAGATTTGTATTCATAATTTGTATTGCTTTATACCAATAGAAAAAAGCTTCAGGCAAGGACTTTTTCAATTTGTTAAGTTTAGTTTCATGGGGTTGCTGAATAATCCAGTCGTGCATGGGCATTGCATCATCGAATTTTTCAAAAGAATTGCCACCAGAAGCGATACACCTTGAAATATAAGCAGCTTTGGATGCAGCAATAATGGCTTTTTCGAGGATGAAGTTTTCAGAAAAAATCATCGCCTTCAACCTGCCAATACCGGATTGTAACTGCACGAAATCACCTTTACCGGCAGCGCCTCTTAACGACAGACACAGAGCCGTCTGGAAAATATCCTCCAGGACATCTGCCGGGGTGAATTGTTTCAGTTTTCTATACGAAAGTTCGTTTTTAGCAATAAGGTAAAAGGTTTCAGCAACCGCAGGTAGGTCATTAACAAAATTAAACAATTGGCCAATATCAAAAAGCTGCTTGATGATCTCCATACTCATGCTCGTTTCCTTTTTAAAGTATGGAACACCGGTAGTGTTGGGGGCAAAAGCAGTGAGCTTATCACCTAATATACATTCAATGCCCGGAACAGATACAGAAACAGGGGCAGTGTCCCACTTCAAAAAAGGAGTATTCACGGGCACTTGATTTATTATGGAATAAGGATTCTTTTCATAAAGGATATCAAGCAGAATATTATCTTCAGCGCCATAAGTTTTAAATGCCGGAGTATAGAAAAATTTGTAATGGGCTTTCTCGATCAAAGAATCAATATGCCTTTCCTGCTGAACATAGTGAGTGAAGATGCCTTTTGACACCATTGAGTTAAATATATCTTCGGTATGTTTATTTTCAGGGGGAAGGATGATATCAATATCTATTGACATACGGGCAGGCTTGGGGAGTAAGAGTAATAGTGCAGTCCCCCCCTTGAAAATGAAATCGAGTTTATGATTTTTGAGTTCTGTTAACAAGGTCAATGCCCGGATAACTTTTTCAACCAAAATTCTATCGGCATTATTCAATGAGCGCGAAACCGATTCGATCCATTCTGCTGTATATGTTGCAGGATTTATCATGAACTAAATTTTGTCAATATTTGCCAATAATTGCCGAAATTCTATATGATCTTTAAGCCAGGATACTAATTGGTCGTGCTTACCTCTCCGCTTTGCATAGCGAAGCATACGGCTTATATTTATCCTGAACTGTTTAAAAGCTTTTAAAAAGATAAGGGGCAATTCGCTGCCTTGTTCTGCAGCAAAGATCACGGGGTCACAGAATACATCAACCAGTATCTTTTCGAGAGAAGGAGTAATAACACCGTCCTGATTCAGTAGGGGCGCCTGAGAAACCATTGGAATTACAATAACGGTGTTGCTGTCCCTGCCAGCATATCGGTCCATTATTTCTGATGATGGATCTATCAACACACCAGATTTAGTTTCGGTTAAAAAGTGAAAAACAGATTCCATTGCAATTCTCTCAACTTCAACAAGGGTATAATATTTAAACAACTGGTGATTCATAAAATGGT
>DAOOWO010000347.1:0-2982 GCA_035371225.1 Bacteroidales bacterium
AAAGGTTGCACGAAAACTAAACACTGAATTGAATAAAAAGTTTACTTATAGACGCTTTCAAATTTTATCATATGGATGAAAATAAATATTTAAGCGAAATGGACTCCCGCAGATTTGGGTTTAAGATCGCTAAGGTCGATTTCAGTGATGACGCGAATGATCCAGGGGAAATTGTTTCTTTTTTAAAAGAAAAAGAATTTCGTTTAATAATCACCAAAACGATTTGCGAAGATATTCCCCTGATCAACCGGCTTGAAAAACTTGGTTTTGAAACCATGGACTTTCAGGTGGGTTATGATTATTACGTCAAAAAAGATACAGGCTCCGCAATCAAATTCAACAGCGATTTTCCGGTTCATGCCATTGATCCAGCGGATGTGGAACCCCTCGTTATCCTGGCAGGGCAAGCGTTTGACGGGTTCGGCCATTATTTCGCGGATAAAAGGCTCGACCGGAAATTATGCCTTGAAATATATAAAGACTGGACCCGGAATGTCTGTACCAACAAGGATTTTGCAGAGATCGTTTATGCGGCCTACGATGAAGGAAGGCCGATCGGGTATTTTGCTTTTACGGAAAGGCTTCTAAACAAAGTTCCGATAGCCAGCGGCGTGATGGGAGCCGTAGCATCATCATACAACGGAAAAGGAATTTTCCAGTCGTTGCTTGCCCGGGGTGTTGAATGGGCGGCAGCGAAAGGAATGGTGCTGAAAGACATGAAAGTACACACTACAAATTATCCGATCAATACGGCTTTTTCCAAGCTGGGGTTTAGAATTGGCAACAGTTGTATCACCATGCATTGTTGGTTATAAATAGCCGTAGGGCTGAGACCCTCGACGGTGGCTGAGGCTCTCGAAGGCACCGCATAGCCCTGTCGGTGTTTGTGTCTCGGAATATCCCCGACATTAATCGTAGAGACTATTAAAGAAATAATCCCTCTCATAAGGGTTTCAGCCCTTCCTGATACCCTGAACCTGGGTGTTCGTAACACCTGCATTTATGCAAATCAATTATAATGTTAATTTGCTAAGTCCAAACAAACTATTTTCGTATTTTTGCTTTTCACATTAATAATAACAGGTGATCCCCCTTGTACGCGCGCGTTTGTAACGCGTGCACTTTTTTGCAAAACTCAAAACTCAAAAAAATAACAAATATCCTTGCCTGCAGCAAGTAGGGAACAAGGAACGATGATTCCGCCGCAGCGGATGATTTATACCAAAGTGAATTTGTAGATAGTCCAATGTTGCTGAGTTTATCGAAGCAAGGACGAACTACAAATTCATACTTTGCCTGTCTGTCAGCGACAGTCAGACAGGGTAATGCCGATGGTAAAAATAAATAGTTCAAACGAGTGCTGCGAAGTTTGGACTATCCGCCGCGGCGGATATTTTTCCAATCGATATTATGATATTGCCTTGCTCAGCTTAGGCTCCAGCCTAAGTCGTCATTATCATCACAGGCTCCAGCCTGTTTTGTTTGATCTTTTTTCATAAAACTCTTAACTGTTGGTTTTCTCATTTTTAGCTTTTGTGAAAAACATATTGCTTTGTTACGGGCAGAGCCTGTTAGTATAGTTTCGACGAAGGTAGAACCTTCGCCGAACCGGGAATTCAGAATTCCACGAAACAGATGAACCTTGGATATTTTTTTGGTTATAACCATAAAAACAAATAAAAATATTACTATCTTTGTGGCTATAGCCATAAAAACATGATAGAAAGAAAATTATACTTACAGCATTTAGAAGAATTTATCGACAAGCCTTTTATTAAAATTATTACCGGGATACGCAGGTGTGGAAAATCAACGGTCATGCTGATGTTACGTGACAAATTAATTATAAAAGGAATAAAGCCCGAACAAATCACGTATATCAATTTTGAAAGTTTTAATTATTCCGACATACAAACAGGCAAAAAACTTTACGAATATATTTCTTCCGGCATCCAACACGGAAAAAAAAATTACTTGCTCTTAGATGAGATACAGGAAGTGGAGCAGTGGGAAAAATGTATTAATTCGCTTTTGGTTGATTTTGACACAGATATATACCTGACCGGATCAAATTCACACATCTTGTCATCAGAAATGGCAACCTACCTTGCCGGCCGCTATGTGGAGATTCCGGTATATACGCTTTCGTTTGAAGAATACCTGTGCTTCATATCAGCCAATAAATCATTCCCAGAGGAAGACAAAGCCGGCATGTTCTATCGTTATCTGCGACAAGGAGGGTTCCCTGTAATTCATACCAGCAATTACAACGAAGATACCATTTATAAAATCGTCTTTGATATTTACTCTTCCATTATTTTACGGGATACTGTTCAACGATACAAAATACGCGATGTGGAGCTCCTGGAAAGAGTAATAAAATTTGCTTTTGACAACATCGGAAATACTTTCTCGGGAAAGAATGTGGCAGATTATTTTAAAAGCCAACAAAGAAAAATTGATATCAATACTGTTTATAATTATCTGCATGCGCTGGAAGGGGCCTTTATTGTGTATCGTCTACCCCGTTATGACATTAAAGGAAAGGAAATTTTGAAAACCCAGGAAAAATTCTATCTGAGTGATGTATCTCTGCTTTACGCCACCATGGGGTACAAAGACAGATTGATTGCCAGTGTTTTAGAGAACATCGTATTTTTGGAATTAAAACGAAGAGGATATAGTGTTTTTATTGGCAAACTCGACACAAGGGAAGTTGATTTTGTTGCCGAAAAATCCGGAGAAAGAATATACGTCCAGGTTGCTTATAAAATGGATAGTCAGGAAACCGTGGATCGTGAATTTTCAGTTTTATTGAATATCAACGATCAGTTTCCGAAGTATGTGGTCAGCATGGATGATTTTTGGAAAGAATCTGTTGGCGGTGTCCAGCACTTCTATATTGCCGATTTCCTGCTAAATAAAAAGGCTCTATTCTAAGATAAGTATGAAATATGTTATCTTTGCCGAAATAATAGGATA
>DAOOWO010000348.1:0-2971 GCA_035371225.1 Bacteroidales bacterium
ATCAATTCCTTATATTTGTTTATTGTGCTGCCAGTGGTTTTCCTGCTGTTTGCCAAGTTGGTGGTAACACGAATACGCAGGCATCGTTTAGCCTGAATAGAACTGCATTACTGAGTAAGATTCAACAAATAATATTGCTCATGTTCAATCAGCCATTGTTTGCGCCATAGACCACCGGCATACCCTGTCAAATCTCCATTTTTGCCAATAACACGGTGGCAGGGAATGATAATAGCAAGTTTGTTCCGGCCTACGGCATTTCCCACGGCACGGACAATTTTCCTGTCTTTAATTTTTATGGCTACTTTTTCATAACTTCTCAGGTTCCCGAACGGAATTTTACTCACTTCGCTCCATACCCGCTGCTGAAAGTCGGTACCCTGCTGCTCAAAAGGGATCGAAAATTTTTTCCTTTTACCGGTAAAGTATTCCTGTAGCTGGTTAGCGCATATTTTAAGCAAAGGGAAAGCTGATTGATTAACCTCTTCCTCACTGTCATAAAAAGAAACTGCCGTAATGCATTTTCTGTTTCCTTCGATTAGGATTTTCCCAACAGGCGATTTGTAAATCAGGAAATTTTGTTCGTCCATGGCCTGATAAATTATGTTGACATCTTTAGTTGGAACAATATAACCCGATGGAATTACAGCTTACTTTGGCAATACGTGTCTGTATGGAGGATCCCCGGTCGGTAGGAGGTGCGTTTTTAGTAGCTGAAGAATTGGGACTAACATTATAAAAAGTAACTTTTTCCGATTTCCAGGTTCCGCCGGTGGATAGTATATAATTTAGCCATACCGAAACTTCATTTACAGTATATGGCAAGCTGTTGGTTACGGTAACCGTAGGGTTGATAACAATGCCGAAAGGACCGAAATCATAATTGGCCCGGGCATATACATGTTTGCTCCAGTTTCTGCGGTAGGCTTCTTTTTGTTCATTTTCTCTTCTTTCGGCTTCCGACAATTCATTATTATTTTCGGTACTCACCAATTTCTTTTCTTTAAAGGTGCCGGGTGTCGTTTTTGCTTCCATACCGGCCTCATCGGCATTGGCCTGAACAGCAATGGAATCTTCGGCCTGGGTATTTTCAATCCGCGCGGTACCTGATTTGAACAATAGGAAAACGACCAAAACAGTTAGCAATATGGCTCCCAGACTTGCACCTGATATTATCCATATCAGAGCTTTCTTTTTGCGATTTCCGGCAGGACTGGCGGCAGGTACTTTAGGCGTCAGAGGAGGAGGCGTTTTTATGTTGCCTGGCAACGGCGGTGGAACAGCAGCAAACAAGGATTTTAACTCCTCGGTTTCTCCGGCAGCTTTCCAGGTTTCCATGCCCTCGCACCATACCAGACTGTCCCGTGTAAGTTTACTGTCTTTCAATTGTTCAAAATCAAAGGGACCTTGCTGGCTTTGCCCGTCGTGAAAATAATATTGCTTCATACAGATGGATTTAATTATTAATTTATTATGACTAGTACATTACTTATTATAAAGGAGTTCAAAGCGAAATCCGGATTTGGTAATAGTAATACCGATTAAGTAACTGATGAAGTTCAAAATGCAAATACACCATTCGACTTCATACAGATGCAATATCGGTGTTCAAATATATAACAAAAATCTTAAAAAAGCCATTTTCATGCATTTACCATACATTTTTTTGCAAAAATATGGAAGGGAGCAGACAAAAAAAGGCCGGCAGTTTGCTGCCGGCCTTGATCAAATCTTTGTTGAAATTATTATTCAACCACAATTTTCCGGATAACGTTCACATCTTTTCCGGTGAGATGTAAATAATATACTCCTTTGCCAAATTCAGAAATATTAACAGGCAGAGTCATATTGTCCGAATCGATAGTTATTGTTTTATTTAAAACTTCCTGACCGGTAAGAGTATAAACAGTCAGGTTAATTTTCCCTGAAACAAGCTGGTTCATAATCAGATTGAATGAACCATGGTTGGGGTTTGGCGAACAAATAATATTGTTTCCGGAAAAATTATCGTCAATACCACCGATTGAGATCGTAATATTTTGAGTTACCGAGTCGGCTCCGCAGTCGTTATAGGCCACCAGGGTTACAGCATAGGTTCCCGAAGTAGGATAGGTGTGCGAGGCATTGGTGTTGGGGCTGGTGGTGCCATCGCCGAATTTCCATAAGTAGCTAAGGGCGCTGGTGGAAGTGTTGGTAAAAGAAATCGTGGCCCCGTTAGAAGTATAGCTAAAGGCGGGAACAGGCATGATACAATCGAAAATGTGTATGTCGTCAATGGCGATGCCTTCTTCGGGTGTCATAGAAAACTGTCCGGGCATATAATGTATTCTGAGTTTTACTCCGCTTTGGTTGGCGCAGTTATCCAGAAGATGGGCTTTGTAAACCCAACCAGCCGAGCTGCCTGTCCAGGCATTGGTACCCGTTAATCCGGCTGAATACCAGTCAGTGGTTTCGCCGGGGCCAACCACAAACCAGTTAACGCCGCCGTCAATAGAAGCCTCCAGCACTGCAGCAGCACCCATCATCATCATGGTTTCGTGCCACACATACAACTCAATGGTGGGACTGTTGTATCCCGTAAAATCCAGGCAGGGGCTGTACAGGTATGATTCTTCGCCACTGAGCGCATTGCCTGTGAGGTTGGTTTTCCATGCTTTAGTGGGCGAATGGGCTGAATTAATTACGGGAGAAGCAGGAACACCCCATGCCCAGGAACTGGAGCCTTCGGTGTACCATCCGCCGTCGTTGGTTTCAAAGTTTTCGGTGTAGGGAAAAGTATTGATACCTGTGCTGTTTGTAATCGTTATCGTGATAGTGTCGTTGGTGTTGTCCTCATCGTTGGTTAAACCCGTGGTAACTTTAAAAATATAAGCGCCGGGAGCCGACAGGTCGGCAGTTTGGCTAAAGCTTTGGAACAGGGTTTCGTTATAATATATTGGGGTGTTGATCGTATCCGTAATCCATTGTCCGA
>DAOOWO010000349.1:0-2947 GCA_035371225.1 Bacteroidales bacterium
GATGCGTATTTTGCGGGCAGGATCCACCAGGACATCCCACAAACGTGATTCGTGGTTTAGTTCACGTAAAAGAAAGACTTCAATTTTGGCTCCGGTTTTTTCTTTTTTGCCATAGAGACGTGCCGGAAATACCTTGGTATTGTTGATAATCAACACATCGCCTTCCTGGAAAAAATCCAGTACATCTCTGAATACTTTGTGCTCGATGGTTTGTTTTTTGCGGTCCAATACCATCAGTCGCGCCTCATCTCTTTGTTTTGCCGGCCTGTCGGCAACCAGTTCTGCTGGTAAATGAAATCTGAATTCTGATAATTTCATAGAAAATTTATATCATATATATTTAACAAAAAAAAGAATGCAAAATTACATTTTTTTTTGCTAAATGTCAAGTTTTTTCCGAAAAAAACTTCAAATAATCTCAAAATCTTCTCAAAAAAATGAGGAGATTATAACTTAACGATTTTTTTGGTAATCATATTGTTACTGCCCAGGATTTTTATAAAATAAAATCCGCTATTCAGGTGCGAGATATCTATTTTAAAGAAAGTGCCGTCAGGGCGCGGAATGCTTTCCATCACCAGACCGCCGCTGATGTCAAAAATCCGTACAATTTCGGGTTTTAGTTTGCCGGGGTTGATAGTAATAACGCCACCTGAGGGGTTGGGATAAATTACAATGTTATCATTACTGGTGTTGATGTGGCTGGTGTTAACAATCAGGGTGTCCAGCACAGCAATAAGCTCTTTTTCCGGGTCGAAAGTGATTTGTGTCGGAAAAAAATTAAGGTGGATGTCAAAAGTCTGATTATTTTGATTGTTGTTAAAAATTATTGTGGTGTCACTAAAAGCGTCAGCAAAGCGCACCGGGACGGGTAATTTGAAAAAACTCACCGAAGCATGGCTCTGCGATTGCAAAAAATTAATGCTTACCGAACTGTCGGCATGGATGGTGCTGTTCAAAGTATAAATTGGATATCCCTGATTGTAAATCCAGTCGTTAAAAAAATCTGTCAGATTGGTGCCGGAAGCTGCTTCGGCGTGAGCCTTAAAGTCGTAGGTATCTGCATAGCCATAAACCAGCAACGGGTCGGTAATATAGTTTTTCAGGCAGGCAAAGAAGGCGGAATCCCCAATTTTAAAACGCAGCATATTTAATACCATTGCACCTTTGGCATAAGACAGCCTACTGTCGAAGATACGCGACACGCTGCTGGTGTCGTCACAATACACTGAGCCCCAGGGTTCGGAAGTAATATGGAAGATATTGTCTGATTTCCAGCTAATCCAGGCGGCATTGTTGCTGAGGAAATAATAGGCCAGCCCGTTGAGATACGTGGCGAAGCCCTCGTTTATCCATATGTCGTGCCAGCTTTTGCAGGTAACTTTGTCGCCAAACCATTGGTGGGCCAGCTCATGTGCCATCAGGTCAAAACCATAGTTTACAAGAAAGGTCATCGTTTGATGTTCCATGCCGCCACCCCAGTTAAACTGTGCATGACCGTATTTTTCTTCGAGATACGGATAATCGGAAAACAGACTGTCATAAAGCTGTATCACGGGGATGAGGTTAGGTGTATTTTGCCGTGCATAGACGGAATCTTCGGGGTACACATAGTTCAGAATTTCCAATGTGCCGTTTTGCAGGGTGGCATAATCGGAATAGGCATAATAATTTGTTATGGCAATAGCAATTAAATAAGTGGCAATAGGGTAGCGGTGTCTCCAATGAAAAATTTTATTGGCTCCGGCCACGGTTTCAGATACCAGCACCCCGTTGCTTCCCACCCTGTTGCCATTGGGGGTAGTAACATAGATATCTATCGAATCAATTTTGTCTGTGAGTGAGTTTTTGCAAGGCCACCAGTCGGGTGCGCCGAAAGGTTCGGAGAGTGTCCAGATGATGGGTGTTCCAGCATGGTTGCTCTGGATAAAAGATCCGAAACCTGCCCCCTGGGGTGGCGCGCCATGGTAATAAACACATACAGAGTCTAATGTTCCTGCAGGAATAGCAGATGGAAAATTAATTGTGAAAGTGTTGTCCGGGTGACTGAAGCTCAAATTATTATTGTGGTATTTAACGCTGTCGATAGTTAATGCGCTATTGAGTTCAAAAACCAGTTGGTTGATTGTGGATAATGCAGTAAAATAAGAAGTTACCGAACCGCTGATGTAGTTCACACCGGGATCAACAAACCAATGCATACGGTGATAGTTCAGGTCATAATTTTCTCCCAGTTTGGTGTTGCCGACCTTGAAAATATTTTCATGACTCTTGGTTTCCTGCTGCGAAATTTGATTGATGAAGTCTTTATCGGGTTGCCTCTGCGAAAAAACTGCTAAGGAAAAAGTCCATGCCAGGATAAAAAAATAAAGTTTTCTCATGAAGTGTGTTGATTAATTATAAATATAAAGAAACTGTCCGTCGAAATTAGTATTGTACTTTTTTAAACCTATGCCAGATGGGCCGTTAACCACAGACCCATCGATTATCAAAAATTCGCTGCCGCAACTGGGGCATTTCATTATCAGGCCCGAAGGTTCAACATTGACTACGGCTGAGTCAACTTTCCAGTCGTAAGGGCAGGCTCTTTCAAAAGCCACAAATTCTTCCGATGATAAACGGTATACGGTTATTCCCTTATAGCCTCCCGAAACATTTACCCAGCCACCTACAGACGATAATTCAATATAAAAAGTCGATGAAATGTTCATCGAAAAATTTACATATACATCGGGTATCGGGTCTTGAATATCTTTTTTACAGGAACAAAAAACCATGATGAAGGCGGAAAATATTGAAATAAATATATGACGCTTTTTTATTTCCATTAAAACAATATTGCTTGAAAAACGTTATTTGTTGTGAATAATTTTGTGATTATTTTATTTTTTTTGTCCTGACGGTATTGTAAATCTTAATATTTTTATCGCTTTTAAAGATAAGGCAA
>DAOOWO010000350.1:0-2938 GCA_035371225.1 Bacteroidales bacterium
TATAACATAGTCTGCGATATAGTCATGTGGCGGCAATCCCTTATGGCCTTTGCGAATTTTTCCAAGCCGGACCACCACTATATTTTTATCAGGAACAACAATAATATACTGGCCTAATATTCCCCTTGCATAAAAATAGTTGACAGTATCCACGTCGGATAGCCACCAGGAATAGCCGTAATAATCCACGGCATTACCATCTTCATCAGTGGCACTTATTGGTTCCAGAGATTTTTTTACATAATCTTCTGAAACAATTCTTTGACCGTTTAAAATACCTTTATGAAGATAGAGCAACCCAATTCTGGAAAAATCGCGTGCGTTAGAGTTAAAACAGCAATATGCCTTTTCCATACCATCTTTTTCGTCGAGGCTCCATAGAGCATCATTCTTTGCTCCCAGGGGTTTCCACAATTTTTCCGAGGCATATTCACTTAAAGTCTTGCCTGTGGCTTTTTCCAGTATATAAGTCAGCACCAACTGATTTGAACTTTGATACTTAAAGGTTTTTCCGGGAGTATCAGTAACTTCAAAATCCAGCAGCATCTTTTTCAGGTCTCGGCCATAATAAGCTTTTGTGGTTTTTGAAAACAAACCTTCGTAACTCTCATCCCAATCAAAAGAAGCTGTCATGGTGAGCAAATGTTTAATCGTAAGGTCTGCATTTAATCCATGATAATATTCAGGAATAAAATCTGATACTTTCTGATCAACACTTTTGATTTTCCCCTCATCAATGGCTATCCCTATAAGAATACTGACAATGCTTTTAGCCGCTGAAAAAGAATTGGAAAGCGAATTGGTATCATAACCATCCCAGTATTCCTCATAGTACACCGAATCATTTTTCAGCACCAGAAAAGCTATGGTTTGTGTTTCTACAAGGTACTTTTTGAATTCAGGTGAAAGCTTTGTCTTGTTATAAAGAGAAGCTTCAGGGATTGGGACAGGGATCCCTGCCTCAATAGTCCTGTTGTCAAACAGGGTATAATCGTCTATTCCCACATAAGTATTAATAGTCGCCTTGTAAAGATAGGCATTGCCCGACACGACTATTCCAAGATTAATCAGAATGATTAATGCCAGAAGTACAAGAAGGATTTTTTTAATTATTTTCATTTGCAACCGACTATAAGATGAAGCCGCAGACACAGAGACGAAGCTCTTCTGCGTATTATGATATCAGTATTTTTCCTTGCTTAACAATTGTACATCCGAAATCACCATTGTCTTATCCACGGCCTTGCACATATCATAAACCGTAAGCAAAGCCACACTCACGGCGGTGAGAGCCTCCATTTCCACCCCTGTCTGACCTATACATTTCACCAGACTTTCGGCCATAACACCATTTTTTTTCAACGTGCATTTCACATCAATTTTTGTCAAGAGCAACGGATGACATAAAGGTATCAGCATGGCATTCTGCTTGGCAGCCTGTATGCCGGCAACCTCGGCCACGGTGAGGACATCTCCTTTTTTCATTTCGTTATCCTTTATCAGTTTCAGGGTTTCCTTTTGCAATATGATCATTCCGCTTGCTTTGGCAATACGGGTTTGCTGGGGTTTATGGCCCACATCCACCATGTTGGCCCTGCCTGATGAATCGGTATGTGAGAGTTTTGGCATAACTTAAAATTGGATATTCAAAAATAGTATTTTTAATGTTACCATCCATGTTTTAACCGCAAAGAATGCAAAGTAAGATTATGTTTTTTTTCACGCGAAGACGCGAAGCTTTTTCTCAATATCTCTCATTTGTGTAAAGTCACCAGACTTAGCACCCTAAACAAGCCGGAGTGCAATATAAAATAGCAACACTGAATTCACTATTACGTTAAAATAAAGTGTCAATCAGCAAATAAACATTCAGTCCTGAAACAACAGCCGCCAAAGCAAACAACACCACTTTCAGTAATAATCCGTTAGCATATTTTCCCATCACTTTTTTTGATGAGGTAAGATAAATCTGAATAAAAATGGTAAACGGAAGAGCTACACTCAGGGCCATTTGTGAATAGATCAATGCCATAAAAGGATTGGCCACAAACATGATGATAATCACGGCAAGTACCAAAGAAATAAGTACCCCCAAACGGGAATGATTGTCTTTTATATCAAAAGGTTCCTGAAAGATGCCTGAAAAAATAGTGCCACCGGCCATACCCGAAGTGATACCCGATGCAATGCCCGAAAACAAGAGGGCGATGGCAAAAATCAATGCGGAACTGCTGCCCAACAAGGGTTCTAAAATACTTTTTGCCTGTTCCAGCTCATCGACGGCTATTCCGTTTTTAAAAAAAGTGGATGCGGCAAGCAAAATAATCGCACAATTGATAGCCCACCCAATAATCATAGAGAGCAAGGTATCTGCAAACTCATATTTCAGTTGTTTTCTGATTACCTTTTCATCCTTGAGGTTCCATTGGCGGCTTTGAATTACCTCGGAGTGCAGGTACAAATTGTGCGGCATAATTACAGCTCCCAGCACACCCATAATAAAAACGATGGAATGATCGGGTATTGCCGGTTTGACAAAGTTGATGGCCACAGAAGGCCATTCGACATCAATGAGGTATAACTCATAAATGAAGGAAAGTCCGACAATAGAAACGAAAGCAATAATCCATTTTTCGATTTTTTTGTACGAGTTGGTAAACAACAATACCAGCACAAATACGGCACTGATAATTGCTCCGGCCTGTATGGAAATACCAAAGATCATTTTCAGGGCTATTGCCGCACCAAGTATCACTGCAAGCGAAGTACTTATGGAAGCAAGCATAGCCAGAACAAGGGAAGGCCGGGACACCCAGCCCGGGGTATATTTTGTGGTGGCTTCCGAAAGGCATAGACCTGTAGCAATACCCAGATGTGCCACATTATGCTGAAGGATAATCAACATTATCGTGGATAGAGTAACCACCCATAACAGGGA
>DAOOWO010000351.1:0-2928 GCA_035371225.1 Bacteroidales bacterium
CATTGCCAAATAACGCAATTGACATTTTGATAAACAATGCGGGTTTATTGATTAAAAAGGCATTTAAAGACCTGAATACCGAAGATGCCCGGCGTATGATGGAAGTTAATTATCTGGCACCCTTCCGGCTTATTCAAACACTCCTGCCCTATTTTGCAGCTACGGCCCACATAGTCAACATCAGCAGTATGGGTGGTTTTCAGGGTAGCGAAAAATTTGACGGACTGGCGGGATACAGTGCTTCTAAAGCAGCATTGGCATGCCTCACCGAATGCCTTGCTGGTGAAATGCAGCACACCAACATCAAAACAAATTGTCTGTGTTTAGGTTCGGTACAAACTGAGATGCTGGAACAGGCATTCCCCGGATATCAGTCTTCGGTTACACCCGGGGCAATGGCCGGTTTTGTGGCTGATTTTGCATTGAATGCGCATAAATTCATCAATGGGAAAATTATTCCCGTTGCATTAAGTATCCCTTGATTTTGACAGGTTTATACAATTTTTTATTTTTGCTATCGTTGTATTGGATGATAATTACAAATCCAATGGCTTAAGGCCTCGGCTAATTTGCCAAAACCCTCCGGGCACAGGTAGATGAAGCAGGTTGGCCCCCAAATTTTAAACATTAATTTTTAAATTTTACAGCTATGAAAAATTTTTTGCTTTATAGTTTGATGCTTCTGTTAATCCCTGTCTGCGGGTATTCGCAATCAAAAACAACCATTACCATCAAGTCGATGACCATTGACAATGGCGATACTACTGTAAGTGAGCGTACATATAATTCTGATGACGATAATATAATACTTGATGACAGTGTATTTGGTGGCAACGACCGTTTCATTTTTTTCAACAAGGATTACACTTTGGATACTAATTTTGATGAACGTTTCGACCAAATCATCCATCGCGAGATGAAAGATTTTTTCCAGAATTTTAACGCGATGCCATTCGACATACCCGAATCTGGGAATGATTTTTTCAGTAAGCCTTTTGATTTTAATTTCGACTCTGTGTTTACCGATGAGAATCTTTACCGTTTGCTTCCTGACACTACCCGGCAATACCCTAAAAAGGATAATTTTGATCTTATAAATCCTATCACCCGTAATAATGTTACTGCCGAAAATATCATCGTTCCCGACCGGCAGCCGGTTGATGGATATTCCGTATTACCCGGCGTTGAAGCCGGTAGTGTTAAGATAGTTTTTCAACTTGATTCCAAAAAATCCACCCAGATACGCTTAAAAAACAACAAGAAAAAGACTGTTTATAAAGAAAAAATCCCTTCATCTAAAGGTATTTATACCAGGATATTTGATTTTAGCGCCTACGATGCCGGGACATATTATTTGGAGTTGCAACAGGGTAAGAAATTTTCGGCCAGCAGTATTACGGTGCCCGAGAGCAATAAAAATAATTTTCAGTTTATTTTTTAAAAAAATATTATTTTTGCACTGCAAATATTTCGCTCACTTCTGCTTTGTGGATCATTATCATCAATTGATTCGTTGAAAAAGCGATAGCCAGATAAAAGCGTTCATTTATTACAACAAAACTCATAAGTGCCTTTAGCTCAGCTGGTTTAGAGCATTACCTTGACAGGGTAGGGGTCACTGGTTCGAATCCAGTAAGGCACACAAAGAAAGGTTTTCAGAATATTCTGAGACCTTTTTTTATGCTCTGGTCAAAACGCACCCCTACCCCATCCTGTCAGCCTTAGCCAATGCATTCCAGGTGCAGAATGGTTAGTGTCCGCTAAAAATTATTCTGATTTCTACGACCGTAATAAAATTCCATACAGACGCGATAAAAAACTTTTAAAGAAAACAAAATGAGTCATCCGCCTGAGGATATTGAAAGCAATGCGCGGGCGCAGATAAAAGCGCAGGGTGGCTTTTTTAATAGCCTTTTTCAGTTGTTGTTCAGTTATTTTTTTTGGGTGATAAGGAAAAACACCTGCATATGAATTATAATTCTGCCATTGAATAGAATCTAATGATAATTCACCACTCTGTATTAGAATTTCAAAATCTTCAGAGCCGGGAAGCGGCAGGTAATTTCCAAAATAAGCAGTATCAATAGGCAAACTTAATGAAAAATCTATTGTCTGTCTGATATCATCGGGAGTCTCATCCCTGTATCCCATAATAAATGAAGCATTCACAATAATACCATATTGCTTTAACAGTAAAATACGGTTCCGGACAAATTCCTGATCCCAGTTTTTCCTCATTTTTTTCATGGTTTCCTTTGATCCTGATTCTATTCCAACACATACCATATAGGTTCCCATCGATGCAAGCCGGGAAACTATTTCCTCATCAAGTTTATCAAGTCTGATCCCATTGGGAAAAGAGAACCAGCAATGGATGTTTCTTCTTTGCAATTCATCAGCAAACTCAATAACATGAGATTTATAAAATGTGAAGTTTTCATCTTCAACAATAAATTCTTTAAACCCATAAGTATTTATTAACCACTCGATTTCATCAATAACACTACTGACGTGCCTAAGCCGGATTTTTTTTCCGGTCACAAGATGTCCGGAACAGAAGGTACAACCATACGGACAGCCACGGGAGGTTAGTATTGGCACCACGCGATTACTTTTGTGGAAAGTTCCGTGTTGAATTGCAGGATACTCTTCGGGTTTGAGATATTTCCAGGCCGGTGGCCCAAATTTATGAACATCAATCCACTTTTTGGGGTTCTCAATAATTGAAGTATCTTGACGATAAACCAGATTCGGAATCTGCTCCAGGCCGGTGTTGTAATATCCTTTTTGAATGCTCTTAACCAACAGAGGGAATGCTTCTTCAGCTTCTCCTGCAATAACATAATCCAAGTCGGGATTGGTTCTTAGTGTATACGAAGGCAGTCCGCTAACATGGGGCCCTCCTGCCACAATTTTACATTGCGGCAA
>DAOOWO010000352.1:0-2895 GCA_035371225.1 Bacteroidales bacterium
GAGGTTGAAATTAAGTAAAGAAAAATACCTTGTAAAATAGTTCAGACACCCTGAAATTATGGGTGTCTGAACATTCTTTTTTATTAGCGTTCATTAATAACTTTTTTACTTAATTTAAAACCTTACGACTTTGGCTTCAAATAAAATTGAAAGAATCAATTTCGCATCCACAAAAGTCCTGGCAGAATATCCTGATTTCCTTGACATCCAGGTTAAGGCTTTTCAGGATTTTTTCCAATTAGAAACCACCCCTGAAAACAGGCAAAACGAGGGCTTATACAAAGTTTTCGCAGAAAACTTTCCAATTTCGGATGCTCGCAATAATTTTGTTTTAGAATTTCTGGATTATTTTATCGACCCTCCGAGATATGGTATGGATGAATGCCTGGAACGTGGTCTGACCTTCAGCGTACCGCTGAAAGCCAAACTAAAACTCTATTGCACCGACCCCGACCATGAGGATTTCGAAACTATCATTCAGGACGTGTACCTCGGCATGATTCCCTACATGACTCCAAAAGGTACTTTTATTATCAATGGAGCTGAAAGGGTGGTGGTGTCGCAGTTGCACAGGTCCCCTGGCGTTTTCTTCGGAAAAACCCGGCATGCCAATGGCCAACCCTTATATTCGGCACGTATCATACCATTTAAGGGCTCTTGGATGGAGTTTGCCACTGATATCAACAATGTGATGTATGCTTACATCGACAGAAAAAAGAAATTGCCCGTAACCACGCTGTTACGTGCCATCGGTTATGAATCAGATAAGGCTATCCTCGAAATTTTCCAGCTCGCCGATGAAGTAAAAGTGAGCAAAGCCACCTTGAAAAAACTTGTGGGACACAAACTGGCTGCCCGCGTAGTACGCTCATGGATCGAGGATTTTGTGGATGAAGATACCGGAGAAGTTGTTTCTATCGAACGTACGGAGGTGCTTATCGACCGCGAAACCGTTATCGAAAACGAACATATTGATATTATCATTGACGCAGGTGTCAAGACCATTCTGGTACACAGCGAAACCAGCAGCAGCACGGATTATTCGATAATTTTCAATACTCTGCAAAAAGATACTGCCAACTCCGAAAAAGAAGCTGTTGAATTTATTTATCGCCTGCTCCGTAATGCCGAACCGCCCGACGAAGATACCGCCAGAGGAATCATTGACAAATTATTCTTCTCCGATAAAAGGTACGACCTGGGCGATGTGGGACGTTACCGCATCAACAAAAAACTGAATTTTGATGATAGCGTTACCACCAAGGTGCTCACAAAAGAAGACATTATCTCTATCATAAAATACCTGGTAGAATTACAGAATTTAAAAACGGAAGTTGATGATATTGACCACCTTAGCAACCGTAGAGTACGTACGGTAGGTGAGCAATTGTACGGACAGTTTGGCGTAGGACTGGCACGTATGGCACGCACTATCCGCGAACGTATGAACGTGCGCGATAATGAGGTGTTCACTCCTGCTGACCTTATCAATGCCAAAACACTGTCTTCGGTTATCAATACCTTCTTTGGTACCAACCAGCTTTCCCAATTCATGGATCAGACCAACCCCTTGTCGGAACTTACCCATAAACGTAGGATTTCTGCACTGGGCCCCGGAGGTCTGTCGCGCGAAAGAGCTGGTTTTGAGGTTCGTGACGTTCACTATACGCACTATGGTCGTCTATGTACCATCGAAACACCGGAAGGCCCGAATATCGGACTTATATCTTCACTGTGTGTTTATGCTAAAATAAACAAACTGGGTTTCATTGAAACACCTTATAATGTAGTGGAAAATGGCAAAATTAAAATTGAGGATACGCCATTATATCTTACTGCTGAAGAAGAAGAAGATAAAATTATTGCACAGGCTTGCACTCCTTATGATGCCCAGGGCAAAATCACCGACAATCAGGTAAAGGCTCGTTTTCAGGCTGATTTTCCTATTATCGAACCTGCCAAACTTGGCCTTATTGATGTGGCACCTAACCAAATCGCTTCCATAGCAGCATCGCTCATCCCATTCCTCGAACATGACGATGCCAACCGTGCGTTGATGGGTTCAAACATGATGCGGCAGGCTGTACCTTTGATGGTTCCTGAAGCCCCCATAGTACAAACCGGACTGGAAGGCAAAGTAGCTAAAGACTCAAGGGTACTTATCAATGCCGAAGGTAATGGCGTGGTGAAATTTGTGGATGCTACCGAAATCGTTATTGAATATGAACGCTCCGAACGCGACCGTAAAGTTAGTTTTGAAGAAGATATAAAAAAATACACCCTTCCCAAATTTGTTAAAACTAACCAAAGCACGTGCATTAACCTTAAACCTATAGTTCGTAAAGGACAGAAAGTTAAAAAAGGAGATGTGCTCTGCGAAGGTTATGCAACACAAAACGGCGAACTGGCGTTGGGCCGCAACCTGAAAGTGGCTTTCATGCCCTGGAAAGGTTATAATTTTGAGGATGCTATCGTTATCTCCGAACGTATTGTTCGCGAAGATGTTTTCACTTCCCTGCATGTCGAAGAGTTTGTTCTGGAAGTTCGCGAAACAAAAAGAGGCATGGAAGAGCTTACTAATGATATTCCTAATGTCAGCCTGGAAGCCACCAAAGACCTGGACGAAAACGGAATAATCCGAATTGGCGCCGAAGTGAATGAAGGTGATATCCTCATTGGAAAAATTACTCCGAAAGGCGAAACCGATCCTACCCCCGAAGAAAAACTCTTACGTGCTATCTTTGGAGACAAAGCCGGCGATGTGAAAGATGCTTCACTGAAAGCACCTCCATCAATGAGGGGTGTCGTTATCGACAAAAAACTTTTTTCTAAGGTTATCAGAGAGAAAAAAGACAGGGTAAAAGAAAAAGAAACATTAAAAGGTTTCGAAGATCA
>DAOOWO010000353.1:0-2885 GCA_035371225.1 Bacteroidales bacterium
TGTGATAGAGTTTACTGCATTCAATACGATTGTGCCGCCGCCGCCGCCACCACCCGATCCGTCAGTGCCGGTGGAATTGGACGAAAACAAGCCGGGTGTTGCGCCTTCAGAATTACCTCCGGGCATTCCATTGGCATAAAAAGTGCCGGTACCAGAAATACCGCCGTACGAGATAAAATAAATCAGTCCGCCGCCGTTACCACCTGCGCCGCCCTCATTATCGTTGGCATGGCCACCGCCACCACCGCCACCCAAAAAAAGACGCGGAAAAAGCCCCTGGTTTTCATTAAGCGGCCAGCCGCCATTACCTCCATCATTTTCTCTATTGGTACCTGCCCAGGCAGTATTTCCAGGACCTACCGTTGAAGCATCCAGGTCATTAGCCGAAAATGAATATCCTCCTCTGCCTCCGCCATAAGATATACTTGTGGAATACATGTCTGGGGCTTCCAGATTCCAGGCCGCCGAACATAAAGGACAAGAGTTGTCGGGAATCCCTTTTCCTGTATAGGTTAAGTTGGCACTGACATTGCATCCGCCGCCCCCTCCGCAGTTATGCGAATTGCCTCCGCCCCCGCCATTGGCAGGAGCACCCTTGCAGTACTGTTTTGTTCCCTCTCCTCGGCCGGCAATTCCTTCCCCTTTCTGGCCTCCCTTGGTGGGGTCTGCATGTGCATACCATTTTTCTGTATAGCTATTGGAAATCGAGGTTGACTGGCTACCACCCCTGAATCCCTTGCCGTTAACATTTACTGAACCGTTATTTGTAATACTATTTAAGGATTCAACAACCAGCACACCACCCGTAATACCATCCCATGTCGGACAGGTGAGCGAAGCGCCACTGTTAATGGTAAGCGAATTATACCTGGGAACACGCACTACCTGAACATTACCGCTTGCAGTATAACTCTGTGTCAATCCGCAGGTAAGGTTAATGGTATTAGAACCCGAAACGGAAGCTACTTGTGCAAATTCATATTTGCCGGCATTATTATAATAATTAATATAACCATATCCATACCAATCATCTCCATAAGTAATTGTGGCGCCCTGCATCTGAATGATGAAAACCAGATCGCCCGCGCCAAGAAGGCTTGAGAAATTAGTGGAAAGCTCATTATTAACAACAGTGATACTGGTAGCCCCCTGAGAAGCATCCGCCGTCAGCCGTGTATAAGCATTGACAACGGCTCCGGTAGTGTTAATAATGGCAATTCCTTGTTTTCCGCGCTGCGCATAAGTGGAAACAGATAAATACAGAAAAATAACAGCAAAGACTATCAGAAACTTTTTCATAAACACTTCTTTATTTATTGTACAAATTTATATAAACATTTTATTTCTCAATCAGATTATTATAAAAAAATCACAACTGACCGGCAAAAATATTTTCCCAATGTCCAATGCCTTTTTATATAACGTTTCTTAGGGAACTTATTTATGCCGGGAAAGGTCTTTTATTATTACCAAAAGGATGCCCTATCGGGGCAATCCCTTTGGTATTGTATATTGCCACATAAAATGTTATCCAGCTATTATTCAGTTTCGTAATAACGTGATATTTTTTCCGGGCAATAATGTAAAAAAATATAATTTTACCCTTGTGAAAAAATACTGGTTATTTGTTCTTGTCGCTGTCATTTGTTTTGCCTCGTGCAAAAAAGAAAACATGTGCGATTGTTATAAAAGTACTGGTAAAATAATTTCGGAACAACGCACTACCGAAGTTTTCAGCAGTATTTATCTGAGCGACAATGTGAACCTGTTTTTGTTACAGGACAGTACGTACAGCATCAGAGTGGAAGCCGGAAAAAATTTGCTCCCGCTGATAAAAACCCGTGTGGAAGACGGTGCGCTGTATATCAGCAACAACAACAAATGCAACTGGATAAGAAGCTTTAAACCCCAAGTCAATGTATATATTAAAATGCCCGGTTTATTTTTCCTTCAATACTCGGGCTGTGGGGACATAACAATGGAAAATACTTTTGTGGGCGACTCGATATGGATAAATTCAAAAAATGGTTCGGGCGCTGTTACACTCGACCTGAAAACGAGAATTTGCTACCTGATAATAAACACAGGGCCTTGCGATGTTACTTGTAAGGGTAGCACCGATGAACTGCAGTTATATCACAACGGCCACGGGATGGTGCATTGCGAAAATTTTCCGACTTTTTACACCTATGTAACCAATAAAAACACTGGAAATTGCTACCTGAATGTCCGCGATTTATTGTTGTACAATATCCTTTGGTCGGGGAATATTTATTATACAGGCAATCCGCCCCAGGTATCAGGAAAAAACAGCGGCAGCGGAAATATCATACCCTTTTAACAAACTACATAAGCGGTTAGCCCATGAAGAACAGAAAAACACTTATTTTCTTATCACTTATCACGATAATTCTGGTATGGATATCGGCAAACATCAACTGGGGAGACGATAATCCAAAGTGGATAGTGCTGGCCGATGGCAAAGGTTATTATGCATACCTGCCGGCCATTTTTATTTACCAGGATTTGAACTATGGCTTTTTCGAAGAAAAAGAAATGAACACCTTGTCCGATCCAAAACTGTTTTATGATTACCGGGCATATTCCAACAACCACGCTCATAACAAATACTTTTGCGGTACCGCCCTGTTGCAGACTCCATTTTTTCTTGCCGCGCATCTGCTGGCTACCATCAGCGGCGGCCAAAACGATGGCTACGCTCCAATATATTTCATTTTCATTCAGATTGCCACTATTTTTTATTTCATCCTGGGATTGTGGTTTCTGAGCAAGCTCCTGTTTCTTTACAAATACAAACAATCAACAGTGATATTAACACTATTGGTACTAGCTTTTGGTACAAATTCCTTTTATTATGTGATCAG
>DAOOWO010000354.1:0-2882 GCA_035371225.1 Bacteroidales bacterium
CTCCTTGATGGTAAAGTGAGGTTTTGACGTAAAAGCAAAACAAATCAACAGCAGTGCGGCGAGGATCAGGACAGGAATAACCTTTGTTTTTTTTATTTCCATACGCCGTTTATCTTTTCGTTGCAAAAGCCGCATTTCCCATCTTTGATGTTATTAGAAAGAATGGTGTATCCCCGTCGTTCGATAATTTTTTTCTTACACTTGGGACAGTATGTGTCATCGTATTCTGTTCCGGGCACATTGCCGATATACACGTGTCTTATTCCTGCTGCCAGGGCTATATCGTGCGCTTTGTTGAGGATATCTATGGGGGTGGCTGGCAGTTGGGTGAGTTTGTAGGTGGGGAAGAACCTGCTGAAGTGCAGCGGACAATCTGCAAAGCCTTCATTATAGAGCCAGTCGCACATTTCCTTTATCATCTCCAGATCATCGGTCCAGCCGGGTACAATCAGGTTGGTGATTTCAAGCCATACGCCTTCTTCTTTGAAAATCTTCAGGGATTTTTTTACCGTGGCGAGTTTACCTCCGTTTAGTTTACGGTAAATGTCGTCTTTGAAACTTTTCAGGTTGATATTGGCGGCATCGAGGTATTTGCAGAGTTTGCGCAGCGGGGCTTCGTTGATTGATCCGTTGGAAATAAACAGGTTTTTCAGACCTTCCTGATGTGCCAGTTGTGCAGTGTCGTACACGTATTCATAAAAGACCACGGGCTCGGTATATGTATATGCAATGCTTTTGCACTTGTTTTTTTGGGCATAGGCAACTACGTCTTTGGGAAACAGGTCGTAATTTTTAGTATCGAATGGCGACACCTGTGAAATCTGCCAGTTTTGACAGTTCAGGCAGGTGTAATTACATCCGGCAGTAGCCAGCGAAAAGGCCGTTGTTTGCGGAAGAAAATGATAGAGAGGTTTTTTTTCGATAGGATCGCTGTTGATAGAACAGGGGTTCCCGTAATTAATGGCATAAAGTTCATTTTTGAAATTCACCCTGGTACTGCACATGCCTTTGCCGTTGAGGGGTATCAGGCAGGCATTAGGGCAAAGGCCGCACACTATACCTTTTTCGGTTTTGGTATAGTAATGTGCAGGGGTGTTCCATTTCCAGATATCTGCAGGATTGTTCATAGCAATATTTTTTTTGTCGGCGGCAAAAACATCAAGACCTGAAATGCTCAGAGCTGCTACACCTGCATACTGCATACATGCATGGATGAATTGACGCCGGCTGATTTTTTTATTGGTTTTGCTCATTATATGGTAAAATTACTAAAATTATTTTTGCCGTGCTATTATAAGGATGAAAAACTGTTCTCTGGATTTTTGTTATGCCTGGGAAGTTTGATATGATAAATTATACCCATATAGCGTTGATGCTAATTGTTTTAAGATAAACGCAGTGATGGAAACAATATTTCTGTGGGATAAAAATTGTGGGGCAGCCGTTTTATTGCAGAAATATCACAATAAACGAAAAAATATATTATATTGCTCAAAGCCTTATTACAAAAAGTTCCTGCAGGACTTGCTCCGGTCTTTGGACACATTTACTTATAGGATAATTTGTTGCTTTAGGGGAAAGTTCACTTCATACTTTCCATTTTTTCCAATGTAGCTGTCGCAGTGTCAATTTCCCGTTTCTAATTGTTCACAGGTTTGATCACATCCAATTCAACCCTTAAGTTTTCGATAATAAAATCCTGGCGTTCGGGAGTGTTTTTTCCCATATAAAAAGACAAAAGGTCTTTAACGGGTGAATCTTTGGTGAGCATTACCGGTTCGAGCCTGATGTTGGGCCCGATAAAATGTTTGAATTCGTCGGGCGATATCTCGCCAAGACCTTTGAAACGGGTTATTTCGGGGTTGCTTCCCAGTTCGGCAATAGCTTTTATTCTTTCTGCATCGCTATAGCAGTAAATCGTTTTTTTCTTGTTTCTGACCCTGAACAGCGGGGTTTGGAGGATATACAGATGCCCTGTACGAATCACTTCGGGATAAAACTGCAGGAAAAATGTCAGCAATAACAAGCGGATATGCATACCGTCCACATCGGCATCAGTGGCGATAACGATATTGTTGTAACGGAGGTTTTCTATTTCGTCTTCGATGTTCAGTGAGGATTGAAGCAGGTTAAACTCCTCGTTTTCGTAGCATACTCTTTTTGTCATGCCATAGCAGTTGAGAGGTTTGCCTCTGAGGCTGAATACGGCCTGGGTGTTTACATCGCGTGATTTTGTAATAGACCCGCTGGCCGAGTCCCCTTCGGTGATGAAGAGGGTGCTTTCGTAGCGTCTTTCGTCGTTGCTGTTGTAATGTATGCGGCAGTCACGGAGTTTTTTGTTGTGCAGGCTGACTTTTTTGATGCTGTCTTTGGCCAGCTTTTTTATGTTGGCCAGTTCTTTGCGGTCTTTTTCCGACTGTAAAATTTTGCGGTGTAGTATTTCTGCTGTTTCCGGATTCATGTGCAGGTAGTCGTCAAGATGTTTTTTTAAGATATCCTGTACAAAGTTCCTGACGGTGGCGCCGTTGGGTTCCATATTGACTGACCCAAGTTTTGTTTTGGTCTGTGATTCAAAAACAGGTTCCTGAATTTTGATGCTGATGGCGGCGATGATGGATTCGCGGATGTCGCTGGGTTCAAAGTCTTTTTTATAAAACTCGCGTATGGTTTTTACCACTGCTTCGCGGAAGGCCTGCTGGTGTGTGCCGCCCTGGGTGGTGTGTTGTCCGTTGACAAATGAATAATATTCTTCGTTGTATTTGGTAGCACTGTGGGTAATTGCACATTCAAAACCGTTTTCGTTGATATGAATGATGGGGTAGAGGGTGGGGCCGTCGATATTGTTGCTTAGCAGGTCGAGCAGACCGTTTTTTGAAACAAAT
>DAOOWO010000355.1:0-2876 GCA_035371225.1 Bacteroidales bacterium
CCAAACATTATGTTGGGTTATTACAAAGAACCTGAACTTACCCGTACTGTGCTTGACGAAAACGGATGGTTCCGCACCGGGGACCTGGGAGTTTTTAATAAGGAGAAATTTTTGTATATCAAGGGACGGCTGAAAAATATGATTATCATGAAGGGTGGTGAAAATATTTACCCTGAAGAGATAGAGACAGTTATCAATAATTTCAATTATGTCGGTGATTCCCTAGTTGTTGAAGAGAAGGGGAAGCTTGTGGCATTGGTATATTTCAACAAAGAAGAATTAGAACTAAAATACCAGCATCTGAAAGTGGAAATATCCGAATATGTCGATAAAAAAATTGAAGAGCTGCAAGTTGAGCTGAAAGACTACGTCAATAAGCGTGTTAACAAATTCTCGAGAGTGCAAACCATTATTGCCCTGCCCGACCCTTTCCAGAAGACAGCTACGCAAAAGATCAAGCGGTTCATGTATTCCAAAAACAAATAGAGGTTTGGCCCGATAGGTCGGGGGGAAACATCATTTTTATCAATTCGGAGTGGAATAAAATTCTAATGATATTTAGAATAGATACCGGCTGTTTTTTACGATTTTTTTCTTTTAACCATGAATACTGTATCAATGCCTGCAGGGTTTTTTCCGGCCCTTTTCAAGTCGGCAAAGCCGTGGTGTTCATAAATACGTCGCGCCGGGATTCCTGCCGCAATATTTTCGGCAAAAGTTTGAACAAAAATATTTCCCCGGGGAGCCATTTCTTCTATGCATTTTTTTACAAGTTTGCCACCTAATTTTTTTCCCTGATATTTTTGTGAAACGGCCAACCACACGATTTCGTTTTTCTCACGGTCAATAGCAACAATGCCTGCCAAAATCCCATTTTCACAGCTAATGCCGTAGGCGTTTTTGTTTTTAATACTATCTCGGATTGCTTCTTTAAATGCACAAATGGTGGTCATAGGGCCGAAAAGCGGCTCTACTTCGGCAGCCAGAGCCATCCATGCATCATAATCATCTGGTGTCAACAATCTGACCATAGTATTCTGCATCATAGATAAAGGAATTTCGAAAGCACTATAGTTATGTTTTGCAGTGTCCTGAACGGGTATGAAAATCTTGGATTTTCCTTGGTCGGCAAATGCAGGAACTGAAAAAAAAGTGAAAAACCTAAAGTTTTATTTTCTTTTCCAACTCGTCAACGTACAGTTTAAACTGTTTATCGGTTTCTATCAGGTTGTTCACTGTGCGGCAGGCATGGAGCACGGTGGCGTGGTCTTTTTTTCCGCAGTGCATACCAATTGACGCCAGCGAGGATTTTGTAAGTTTTTTCGCGAAAAACATTGATAGCTGCCGGGCCTGAACTATTTCCCTTTTGCGGGTTTTGGAATTCAGCAGGTCGATGTTGATGCCGAAGTAGTCGCAAACAACTTTCTGTATGTAGTCGATAGATATTTCGCGGGAATTGTTGCGAATGAATTTATCGATAATCTGTTTGGCGAGGTCAATGGTGATTGCTTTTTTGTTGAGCGATGATTGTGCCAGCAGGGATACCAGGGCACCTTCGAGTTCGCGTATATTGGTGGTGATGCTGTATGCGAGGTATTCGATAACATCGCGGGGCATTTCGATACCGTTGTTGTATAATTTTTTATCAATGATGGCCACCCGGGTTTCAAAATCGGGTACCTGCAGGTCGGCGGCCAGCCCCCATTTGAATCTGGATAAAAGACGGGGTTCAATGCCTTTAAGGTCGATAGGGGCTTTGTCGGAAGTTATAACAATCTGGCTTCCCTGTTGATGAAGATGGTTGAAGATGTGGAAGAAAGCATTTTGTGTTCCTTCTTTGGCCGACAAAAACTCTATATCGTCCATGATGAGTACATCTATCATCTGGTAGAAATGCATAAAATCGTTCTGATTGCCGGTTTTTACAGCTTCAATGTATTGAGTGATGAATTGTTCGCACTGTACATAAAGTACTATTTTGTCAGGAAAATTTTGTTTTATCTGTAATCCGATAGCATGACACAGGTGGGTTTTTCCTAGCCCGTTGTTACAATAGAGCAGAAGAGGGTTGAAAGCTGTTTTTCCCGGATTATTGGCAACGGCATAGCCGGCTGAACGTGCCAGTCGGTTGCAGTCTCCTTCAATAAAATTCTCAAATGAATAATTTTCATTCAGTTGCGATGGTATCTGAATTTTCTTTAATCCCGGAATGATAAAGGGATTTGGTATATCTTTCGAACTGCCTTTGTTGCTGTCGATTGGCATGGACACAGTCGGGTTTTTAGTTGGTTTGCGAATCACACCGGGGGCTTTCACAGTTACCGGGTTGTTATTACCGTAACTGTTTTCCATCACTATACTGTATTCCAGTTGTCCTTCGGGGCCAAGCTCTTTGGAGATAGTTTTTCGCAGCAGCTCAATAAAATGTTCTTCGAGCCACTCATAAAAAAACTGGCTGGGCACTTGTATAGTGAGTACAGAATCAATAAGTTTTATGGGTGTTATCGGTTCAAACCATGTTTTGAAACTCTGATAGGAAATATTATCGCGAATAATATTCAGGCAGTTGTTCCAAACTTCAGTATGGCTTTTTTTCATCCTTTGCTCCTTCAATTTCTTCGAATTTAAAAAATGTTTTTTTTGATAAATTTTTTTAACCTGTTCTTTTATAAGACACTAACCTGATTCAGGTACGAATAAATGATTTTCAGAACAACTTTACAAATATTATAAAAATAATGATAGCAAAAAAGTTTTTTTTCATTTTTTTTCTAATTGTTAAATTGCGCCCAAATGCTCAACTTTTATACCAGTTTTTTTAGAAAAATACAAATCAATTCTTCCCAGTTTTACTCCTCCAGTACCTACCTGTCCTA
>DAOOWO010000356.1:0-2875 GCA_035371225.1 Bacteroidales bacterium
AGAAATTCACGATAGGGATTTGTTTGGGATAATAATCGTGGGTGAGGGGATGCGGAAAAATCAGCAGCCACAGGTATCTTAGCCACGTGAGAAAGATGGTGGCATATTTTTGCATCTGGGTAGCTCCCAGGAAAGGATCGTTAAGCAGTTCGCGCACGGGGCTTAGCGGTTGCACGCCGATGATTCCTATTCGAAGGGAAAAATACGCCGCAATGCCTCCGAGCAGGGGCGCCGATACAATAAAATACTCCTTGAGCCGGGGCTGAAAAAATACAAAAAGAATCAAGGGTATAATGGCGGCAAAGGTGAGCGCATTTTCTTTGGATAACAGTGCCAGCAAAAAAAAGAACAGGTTGGCTATCAGCAGGTATATTTTCTTTTTCTCCAGGTATTTCAATGTGAACCACACCACCAGTAAACAAAAAAGTAAACATAGTATTTCGTCGCGCCCCTTTATATTGGCAACTACCTCGGTATGCAGGGGGTGCGCTGTAAATAGCATGCTGGCAACGAAGGGTATGCCAAGGTACCAGTTCGCGGCTTTATGATTACTGAAAAGCCTGTTAAGGATAATAAACAAAAGCATGCAGGTAATTGCATACAACAGTATATTTATCAGGTGTCCCACAAAAGGGTTAAACCCAAAGATTTCTTTTTCGATGGCGAACATCACCTGCGACAGCGGCCGGTAACGCCCGCCGGGCAACAGATTATTTTTGCCCAGAAAACCCACGAAAGCATCATTAGTAAGTATGTCTTTGATGCCCGAGACCCCTTTTTTTGTGAAGTCGTTTTCAGTAATCATCAATGAGTCGTCAAGAGTATATTTCAGATCAAGCGTGTTGGCGTAAAGCAGCAGAGCGAAGGCAAAAACTATCCATTTGATATGTTTTGCAGCCATAACCACTTCAGTAAAAGAAGATATGTCTTTGGCCTTAACTGTTTCCTGGCTCCTGCTGACAGGAGTTCTCTTGTACTTTTTCTGAGCTACAGCAGCCATTGGGCTATTATTTAAAAGGGATAATCAGGCTTTTATCCGTTTTGATATTTTTTTCGTCCTTGATATCATTGGCTTTCATCAGTGATTTTGCAGGAATGTTATATTTTTGGGCAATAGTTGCAAATGATTCGCCTGCTTTTACAGTGTGGTTGGCTTTGGTGGGTATGTCCAGCTTTTGTTTTTCCCGGATATTATCGTTGGACAACTTGTTTTTTGCTTTGATAAAATCCACTGTAACACCGAATTTGGAAGCAATGGTGCCAAGAAATTCTCCTTTCTTTACTGAATAATTGATCCAGATGGTGTCTGGTTGGGCGGCTACCTGATCTTTTGCCGGTAAGGTGTCTTTAGGCTCTTCTTCTGTTACTATGCTACGGCTCTTTTTATCTTCGGTAACCTGCGTGGGGGCGCTTTGCTTAATAAAGATATCCCAAAAAACATAAGCTACAAATAATACACCCAGAATAATGGCGCCTAGCCTTATTTTGCGCATCAAATCCGGTTTTTTCTTCAGTTTCCTGTAAAAACCAAAGCGATCTAAAAATGAATCGATGTTTGTATTATCTGAGGTTTTGTTTCTTTCAGGCGATACTTCTTCAGTATCTGGAGTTTCACTCACCATTTCATGGACTATCTTTCTGGCTGCCGGGGCAGGTTCTTCTTCGACCGGAATTGTTTTTTCGATAAAATCGTCTTCTGTATTTTGCCAGGCGTGCGTTTCTTCTATAGGTGCCGTTTCCTTCAGGAAGTCTTCATCAATAGGTTCTTCATTGAAAAAATCTTCTTCCACCTGTTCTTCTTCGCCCGGTTGTTCATCCACCGGTTGTTCACCTGTGATATTTCCTTCAATGGGTTCGGATTTGACGGGCTCCCGTGCAATAATTTCTTCTGGTGCAGGGGTTTCTTCAGGTATTATATTGCTTTCAGTAGCTGAGAGACTTTCCTTTGAGACTTCTTTTTTTATCAGGGGTTTCATTTCTTTTGGTACATAAAATACAGGGGAGAATACAGCTCTTTTGTTAGTGATGCCAATGAAATGAATAAGCATGGCAGTGATATTGTCGGGTGCTCCTTTGTCGTTGGTAAGGCTGATGAGTTTCTCTGCTTTTTCCTGCGCCGAACCGGGGACGTTTAGTACTTGTGATAGTTCATAGTCGTCAAGCATAAAAAACAGTCCGTCGGTGCACATCAGTATAAAATCATTCATTGCCGGCAGGGCAGGAGCTGTACAAAATTCAATTTCAATATTCAGGCATGTGCCCAGGGCGCGGGTAATTTCTTTGCGTTTGGGATGCGTCCGGGCTTCATCATCCGACAAAAGTCCTCTGTCAACCATGTCCTGTACCTGCGAATGGTCGCGGGTGAGCCGGTGCAACTTGCCGTCCGAAAAGATATAGACCCTGCTGTCGCCCACATGTGCGTAATGAAATTTGTTGTTGCGCAACATGGCCATCACGATAGTGGTTCCCATACCCTGGTATTCGGGTTTGAGTTTTGATCGTTTATATACCACCGAGTTTGAAAATTCGATGGCGGCTTTTAAGGCATCTTCAGGCAGGTCGAAATAGTGATTCTCAAGATAAGCACGGATACTTTCCACGGCAAGTCCTGATGCAACGGCCCCTGCTTCATGAACACCCATGCCGTCGCACACAATGAAGACATGTCCGTTGATACATTCAAAATCTGTATAACAATCCTGGTTTTCCAGCATTACCTGGCCGCTATGGGTTGCAACGCCTAAATCATAAACCTTAGGTTCATTTGCCTTTGACATATTTTTTCACTTAAATGTTAGCGGACAAATATACTAAAGAAACTATGTTAAACAGCAGAAGTACAAACTGAATTTCAACAAAATGATTGTTATTAAAA
>DAOOWO010000357.1:0-2829 GCA_035371225.1 Bacteroidales bacterium
TTATGTAGGTAGCGGATCTGTTATGCCTTATTCTTACAGTTTTGAATGTCGCTATAAATCTGAGATTATCCGCATGAGGATATACAACCATTATTTGTTTGTTTGTGCCAATTACGACGGGCTGACAAAATGGGATATCGCTGACCCTGCCCATCCGGTGAGGATTTTCGACATTCAGCCTGACAGTGCAGGCATGGCAACACAAGGGGTTGCAATCAAAGGGGATACTATTTATCTTGCACAATACAATAAAATGTGTGCTTACAAGGATCACGGCAATACATATACAAAAATTGCAAATTTTGCTATTCCTCAGTTTGGCAGCACAGTAGTTGGGGTGGATGTTAAAAATAGCCTGTGTGCGGTTTCTCAACAACATTGGGGCAATCAAAACGGTGTATGGCTGTATGATGCCAATACTTTTGCCTTCATTTCATTTTACCAACAGGGGGCTTTTTTATCTGAAAATGTCATCTTTGGAAAAAACAATAATTTACTCCATGTGATGAGCGGCACCAGCATCAATCAGTTTGCACCGGACGGTCTTTTCTATACACTTGATGTGAGCAACCCAGCATCGCCACAAAAGATATATTCAGATACAGTCAACGGAATATACCTTGCGGCCATTGCGTTGCCATATAATGCTGAAAATATTAACGACACCATATATGTGGCAAACTGGGGAGCCATAAAGCCCAATGGCCCGCTTGATACGTGCTATATCAGGGCTTATGATGCCTCTAACCCTGCAAATGTCCATCTTATAAAATACCTGCCCGGCGGTTTGTGGAATTTTGATATGACGTTGAACGGAAAAAAAATGTATGTTGCTTCGGAATGGTATGGCATACTTTCCGTTGACCTTCAAGATTTTCAGCATCCACAGGTGCTGGGAAAAACCACGACCGGCGGCTGGAATTGTGACGCGGATGTTTATGGAAACAAAATGGCTGTTGCCAATGAGGGCTTTGGATACAAACTTTATGATATCTCAGATCCGGCATTTCCGGTACTGGTGAGGCAAAACGAAGACCTCGGCTTTTGTGTACATATAAAGTTTTCATCGGATGGGAAGTACATATATTCCGGAAACCTGACCTACCAGGGACTTAGGATTTATAAGGCCGATTCGCTGATACAAACCGGATATATACAACAGGCAGTGTGTAACGGCCGATTCATTGTAGTTAACCACCGTATCTTTTCAGAATTGAACAATAGCCTGGTGATTATTGATGTCAGCAATCCTTATATGCCTTTTGTCGATACGACGATTAGTATAGGCATTAACGATATGGCGGCAGTGGATGAAAAACTTTTTGTTGCCGGTAACGATAGCATTGCTGTTTTTGATGTAAGTGGCAACAACTTTCAACAGATCGCCTCCGTTGCATTGAGTGGAAATCAAGATGCCAAATGCATCGCTGTTTATAATAATTTTTGTTACGCTTATGTGGCAAATAAAGGTCTGGTGAAATATTCTCTTGATTTTTTAAACCCCGGATTTGATTTGCAGGAGGTAAGCATAACTTCTTTGGTAAATGGCACTCCTACAATCATGGCTGCCGATACTTTCGGATTATATTGCGCCTACAGGCTTTACGGCTTATTTGCTTATGACCATAGCACCCTAACGCAAACGGGTTGGTATCGAGGAGGCCTTGATTACAGAAGACTTCCGAACCAATATGGCGTGCAAAACCTGTTTTGTAAAAACAACATGATTTTTCTGGTGGAGTATTTTTGCCAGACCTCTGTTTTAACCAATGATGACAACTTCAATTCCTTTAATACCCTGCCTGTTGCGAATAATGAGCCAGTGGTATATCCAAATCCAGCGGCCGGAAAGTTCATTATTCAACTATTTGACTATAGCAGTAAAATCGTTGACGTTACCCTTACTGGCATTGATGGAGAGTTGGTTTACAAAACCAGGAAAAAAATGAATAGAACGGGTATAAATTCGATAGAAGTGAATGTTGATGGAATTCCTTCAGGAATTTATTTTTGCAGTATTGTTACAGGAAACACTATAGTTTCAAAAAAGGTTACCATAATAGAATAAAAAATTAATCCGACATAATGATGAACATTACATTGCGAAAAGCTGACAAGAAAGACATACCTGAAATTATTGCCCTGATCAGTGAGCTGGCCACCTATGAACGTGCACCACAGGAGGTCACCGTTTCGGCAGAAGACCTGGAAAAGGATGGATTTGGCGACAATCCGGCATTTGAAGTTCTGCTTGCATTCAATGATGAGCAGTTGCTCGGAATGGCATTTTATTATTTCAGTTACTCCACGTGGAAAGGCAAATGCCTCTACCTGGAAGATATCATCGTAAAAGAACAGTTTCGGGGAAATCAGGCAGGTAAGCTGTTGTTTGAAGCTGTTATCAGGAAAGCCCACGAAACCGGGGCAAAACGCATGCATTGGCAGGTGTTGGAGTGGAATAAACCGGCAATAAATTTTTATCAGAAGTACAACGCAGTGTTAGATGATACATGGATAAACTGTAAGTTTACCGAAGAACAATTGAAGTCTTTTAACCTGTAAAATTTTTTTATTTTAATTGGCGGATAATCCACAGGCATTATTTATATTTGTGCTATTATGAAAAAGGTTTTTTTAAAGATATGGAGTGTCCTGAAAAATTATTACGTCCTTGCCTCCGTGGTATTTGTTGTATGGGTAGGCTTTTTAGACACCGACAACCTGATGAGTCAGATTTCGCAGCGTAAAGAAATGAACGGGTTGCTGGAACAAAAAAAGTTTTATACCGAAGAAATTCAACGGATGAAAGAACTTTCGCAATCGCTGAAA
>DAOOWO010000358.1:0-2820 GCA_035371225.1 Bacteroidales bacterium
AAGAAAATCTTTGAATAAACTGGGGTAAAGTGATTTGGAAAATCACGAATAAACGCTTGTGTAATCATTATGATAAAGGTAAACCATACCGGTTTGAGCAGGAGTGAGGATTCACAATACCAATAGTGCAGGGTTTTTCCCCAATCAAAATTTGTGTACTTTTGAAGATATTTTATATACCCTGCCGATTGAAAACTTTATTGGTTGTCATTAGCTTCTTCCTACTGAGTTGCATTGGCAAAAGCCAGAACTGTGATACTATTTTTTTAAAAGACAGCAACAAGATTTCCTGCACATTACTCACAGTAAATGATAGCATAATTGAGTACCGGGAGGCCTCTGACAGTACAATGCAAAAATTTCAGATTCAACGACTTCTGGTGGATAGTATTTATTTTTATCCCAAGCCGGCTGTTGATTCATCAAAATGTGGTGTCCGATTCGCCGCAATGGTTATCTGCGACAGTATGCGCACAAAAAATGCGTTGTTTGATGCTGCTCTGCTATGGGTGAACACTTATCTGCCCATTGCAGGCAAAGAGGCTATCTACAGGATTAACCGGGATAGTGCAAGGATTACCAGCACTTCTGAGATTATTTATAATTTGAACTTTAGCCGGGGCACTATTTTTTTTACCTTTCGTTTCCTGGCCTATGAAGGAAGTTATTATTATGAGTTTTCCGGCTTTTTTCAGGAAGGTAGTGATATGTACAGTAGTTACGGGCTGATTACATATGCCAGCGAGTGCCCGCCCGGTCTGGGTCCCTATCAGTGGGGCCGCGAACGCAAAAACCAGGCCTGGAACGAAATAAAAAACAAAATCAGAGATGTGGTCGAAGCCCTGGCCGGAAGCTTGTACGATCATATGACAAAAAAACAATAAGAAGGAATATTCCATGAAAAAAGTGATACTAAAAAATACCATGCCCGTGAAAATAATTGCGGTTCATTTTTTGTTTTTTGTGTCGGCTTTTATGATTATTTCCTGCAGCTTTGGTAAATCAGAAAATAATGAGAAAAATGTTGTATCATCTGCCGGAAATGAGACCATAAAAATACAGTTGCCCGCTATCGGCGACACCATTACCGGCAAGGTGGTGGCTGTGATTGACGGCGATACCTACGACGTGCTGGTGAAAGGCGACACTTCACTGCGTGTGCGTATGGAAGGCATTGATGCCCCTGAAAAAGGAATGGCTTTTTACAAGGTGGCAAAGAAATATCTGTCGGATTTGTGTTTTGGTAAGAACGTTAAAGTGTTGGTTACCGGTATCGACGGGCATAGCAGGGTGCTGGGCTTTACATTCGTGGACGATAATCTGGAGCTAAGCCATGAAATGATTAAAGCCGGTTATGCCTGGCATTTCAAAAAATATAGCAAGGACAAAAACTTAGCATCTCTGGAACAGGAGGCCCGCAAAGCAGGTATTGGCCTTTGGTACGACGAAAATCCTATTGCTCCATGGGAGTTCCGAAAATTAATGCGACAAGGTAATACAGCCGAAGAAATATACCGGGAGCATAACAAAAACCAATAAAATCACCTTGCTTTTTCTTGCCTGTGCCCGATGGCTTATTGAATAATTAATTTTTGAACATAAGATTTGTCTCCGGAATAAATCCTGGCAATATAAACGCCTTTGGGTTGACCCGACAAATTCAGTGATGATATTTTGCCGGTAAGCTGTTCCTGAAAGACTTTTTTGCCAAGGATATCATTTACTTCCAGCCTGTTTGATGAGCCTTCGGTCGCATTCATTTTAATATAGAACATTCCATCTGAAGGGTTGGGATAAATCACAGGGTTGTCATTGTTGTCCTGTTCGGTTCCAGAATAATATCCTTCGTTAAATAAAATACCCCAACTATTTAGCACGCCTGTGTTGCCATTGGCCAGGTCGGTGATTTTGAGCCGCCAGTTGCCCTGGCTGTTTTTGCCATGAAAAATACTAAAGTCATCATAAGTGCCTGTAACGGGTGCGTTATCGATAAAAGTGGTGCTCATTATTTGGTCGGTTATTTCCTTAAATACACAGGTAATTCCTTTGGTGGGCAGGGAAACCTGATTTGCCAAAACAACCGAATCGTTATCGGGTGAAATCAACTCGATTTTAAGGTCGCTAAATAAGTCATGGTTGAGTGATATAAATACTTTCATGGTGCTATGATCGATTGGTACCGACTGATTTACCATCAGGGTGTCGTAGGTATAACCAGCCGTGCCCGTGGATGGAATGGTTGCAAATGGATGTGAAATCATCAAACTGTCGAGTAGTGATTCATGCGAGTTGCCGGTATGAAACAATGGCGAATAAGTGTCGGTAGAATAACTATACCGACAGCCGAAATTTTGCAGCAAACAGCCATCCCTGGTGCCTGAGTATAAATTTCCATCAAAATTGTAAGCAACAGTAATGTTGGGAGCGACCGGTTTGTTGTTATATAAAACAGGTGTGTGCAGATAACGCTGTATCTCTGCTTGTGTCTTTGAGTAGTTTGAGATGCGCACTTCATCGATAAACCCGGTAAAGTAATCTGCACCGCTGCCGTTGGTACCTATTCTGAGTTTTCCTGTGTTCATCGTCAATTGGTTGTAATTATAGCCGGCGTCCATGCTGCCGTTTATATAGATGTATGCTGTTTGCGATCCGCCGGATGGGGTGCCGCATACCACTGCGATATGATACCATCTTCCGGGTGTCAGCACCATGTCACTGTTGCCGAAATTGTTACCCATGGTCCATGCAATTCTTCCTGAATTTTGTATCCATAACCTATAACCGCCGGTGCCCTGAGTCAAATCAACAATGGTTTGTGTG
>DAOOWO010000359.1:0-2817 GCA_035371225.1 Bacteroidales bacterium
CAAACTTTCAAACAAACGCATGTTCCCATCCATCGACCTGGTGGCTTCAAGCACGCGCCGCGACGACCTGCTTCACGAAAAAGACGTCCTCCAGCGCATATGGATACTTCGCAACCACTTGGCCGACATGAACCCCATCGAAGCGATGGATTTTCTGAAAGACAAAATGAAATTTACCCAGACCAACGAAGAGTTTCTATTATTTATGAATACCTAGAGTTAAATTTATTTAAAAAAACTCATACCCCTTCATTTGGTATGAGTTTTTTTTATCCCATTTTCCGATATGCAAACTGCTACATATCAATATTTTTAATGCTTTCAGCTTGTTTGGTCTGAGAAAAAAAACTATTTTTGTAAACACAAATCTTTATAAAAATACTAATCATGAATCTTCAGGAATTTAAAAACAAGCATAGTTTGTTGAAGGAATGGCAATATACCTTGAAACCCATTGAAAAAGGCTATAATATGCGTACCCTTTACGTAAATGTGGGCAGCCATGAAATAAAAGAAAAACCTGTTTCGCAAATGATGAAAGAAAAATTCACCGGGGGAAAAGGTTTTGGATTAAAACTATTGTGGGATGCCACCAAACCTGAAACAAAATGGAACGATCCTGAAAATGAAATTGTGATTAATACCGGCCCTATTTGCGGAATCACCCAATACTCCGGCACCGGAAAGTCGTTGGTGGTTTCCCTTTCGCCACAAACCGATATTCCTATTGACAGCAATGTCGGCGGTTATTTCGGGCCTTTCATGAAATTTGCCGGCTTTGACTCCATGGAGATTCAGGGCAAATCAGACAAAGAGGTAATAGTATATATTGACGGGGTTAACGCGAAAGTTGAAATTTATGATGCCGAAGATCTGCCCATCGACAGCCATGTTATCGGCGAAGTGCTTCATGAAGTTTTTGCCGACGATGAAAAAGACCGGATGAATATTTCCGTAGTTTCTGCAGGCACCGCGGCAGACCATTCGCTTATTGGTTGCCTTAACTTTACTTTCTTTGACATGAAACGCAAAGTGGTACGACTGAAACAGGCCGGCAGGGGCGGCTTAGGCACCGTACTGCGCGATAAAAAAATCAAGGCTGTAGTGGCTAAGGTTCCCGGAGTCAAAGGAAACCTGAACAATGTGGTCGACCTCGACGCCATTATGGAACGCGGCAAACGTTTCAACAAAGAAATGCGCGAACTCGACGACTCGCAATGCCAGATGCGCAAAATCGGTACCGCCCACCTGACACACATCATGAATGATTACGACCTCTTCCCCACTCACAATTTTAAATTTGGCAGCCACCCCGATGCTATCAGAGTTCATGCTGAAAGATATAAAGAACGCTTTACCCAAAATATGCCCGATGGTTGCTGGATAGGTTGCAACATGTCGTGCGCCAAGGGTGTGGACAATTATGAACTGAGAACCGGTCCTTACAAAGGGTCTAAAGTGATTGTCGACGGCCCTGAATATGAAACAGCAGCCTCTTTAGGATCTTGCGCCGGAATTTTTAACCCGGAATGGACCATAGAAGCCAATTTTTATTGTGACACCTATGGCATCTGCACCATCAGTTGGGGAACCATCCTTGGTTTCGTAATGGAATGCTACGAAAACGGCATCATTAATGAAGAAAGAACCGGCGGGTTGAAACTTAATTTCGGCAACGAAGACGGCGCCATGGAACTCCTGCATCAGCTCGCGCGCGGTGAAGGCTTCGGCGTGATTGCCGGACAGGGTGTCCACAAAATGAAAGAAATATTTGCAGCAAAAGGCTGGGGCGATCCAAAATTCCTGCAAGATATAGGCATGGAAAACAAAGGCCTGGAATATTCTCAATATGTATCAAAAGAATCGCTGGCACAGCAGGGTGGATACGCCATGACCAACAAAGGGCCGCAACACGACGAAGCATGGCTGATTTTTATGGACATGGTAAACAACCAGATACCCACCTTCGAAAACAAAGCCGAAGCCCTTTATTACTTCCCGATGTTCCGCACATGGTTTGGACTGCAGGGTTTATGCAAACTGCCCTGGAACGACGTGGAACCCTCAGATAACCATACCCATGCCGAACCTGCCAAAGTTCCCGAACATGTTGACAATTACGTTACCATTTACAAAGCGGTTACCGGCCTCGACCTCGACAAAGATTCTTTGATCATTCAATCTGAAAGAGTTTATCAATTCCAGCGCGTGTTCAATATCCGCTGCGGAAAAGGTCTGCGCAAACATGATGCACAGCCCTACCGCGCTGCAGGACCTGTTACCATCGAAGAATATGAATCCCGACAGGAACGCTACGACAAACAAATGAAAGAAAAAATCGGCATCGATCCCGAAGGAAAATCCACTGAAGAAAAATTAGCCATCACCCGGAAATACCGCGAAGAACAGTACGAAAAACTGCTGGACGCCGTGTATAAACGCCGCGGATGGACACCCAACGGAGTACCGACCATCGAAAGACTAAAATCATTGGGCATGGACCTGCCGGAAGTAATTGACATTGTAAAAGACAAACAAAATTAATAACTCAATACTGGGTTTGACAAAAACCCGTCCTTTATCAGGACGGGTTTTTGTTTTTTACGTCGTATAAAGAAATCTTATTCTTTATTACTTTTGTGAACAACTCATCAGACAATAAAACATCTCATGGCCAGTAAGCCCACAGGAAAACAGAAAACCATTCCCAACCGGCATAAACCGGTACAGGCCATTACACAAAAAAAGACATTTCATATTCCTCCCTGGGTAATTTATGCCCTGCTGGCTACCACCGCAATCATTTATTCACGGGCC
>DAOOWO010000360.1:0-2813 GCA_035371225.1 Bacteroidales bacterium
GGGTTTTGCGTATGGAAAACAGGTCGAGCAGGCATTGTGTCGGGTGTTGGTTGGCGCCGTCGCCGGCATTAATGATGGGTTTTGTTGCAACCTCACTGGCATAACGGGCGCTACCTTCGCGGGGATGCCTCATCACGATGAGGTCGGAATAGTTACACACGGTAAGAATAGTGTCTTTCAGTGATTCGCCTTTTTTGACACTCGAACTGGATGCATCAGAAAAACCTATTACTTTTCCACCGAGGTAGTTTACCGCGCTTTCGAAACTCAGTCTTGTCCTTGTGGAAGGCTCAAAAAACAAAGTGGCCACTACTTTGCCATCTAAAATCTTTTGTACCGGATTTTTTTCAAAGGCAGATGCAGTGTCAAGTACTTTGATGTACTGTTCTTTGCTGAGATCATCAATGGATATTAAACTTTTGTTTTTCATTTATTATTTGTTATTTGGTTTTTTAATTCGTTTATTGTAACAATATTATTATGTTTTGGATTAATTCCGAAAATTTTTCAAATAATTTATCACTATTTTTTTAACACCAGGCAGCCATACCAAATTGCTTGCAGATAGAACAAAAAACAGGGCATTCGCATTTATTTCCCATATCATGTTTTTATATTGTTGGTTTTTTGGCATCTTGTTTTTATGTGTTTTTTGTTAGTATATAGGCATAAAAAAAGGCGACTTTCGTCGCCTTTAATTTTATTGACAGCAAGAACAACCGCCTTTGTCAAGGTTATGTTTTTTCAGGAAATCGCCAACAACGTCATCAAGGTTGGGGCGTCCTATTTCTTGCAGGTCATAACCTACAATTGCGTTGGGTTTATTAATTTTTACCACTCTGTTCAAGTCAATAGGTGTCGCAATAACCACTGCGTCACAAGGTGTGGCGGCAATAGTTTTTTCGAGGTCGATCACTTGCTGGTCGCCATAACCCATAGCAGGAAGCAAAGTGCCAATGTTAGGATAAATTTTGAATGTTTCAGCTAATTTGCCAACAGCATAGGGACGGGGGTCAACGAGTTCGGCAGCACCGAATTTCATTGCGGCCACAGTACCTGCGCCAATTTTCATTTCGCCGTGTGTGAGGGTGGGGCCGTCTTCAACAACCAATACCTTTTTCCCTCTGATGAGTTCGGGTTTGTCTACTGTAAGTGGTGATGCGCCGTCGATAACGATAGCATTGGGATTAACCTTGGCTATGCTGTTACGAACAATCTGAATATTTTCGGGCGATGCGCTGTCCATTTTGTTGATAACAACAGCGTCGGCCATACGCAGCGATACTTCGCCGGGGTAATAGCTTAGCTCGTTACCCGGACGGTGCGGATCAACTACGGTGATGGAAAGGTCGGCTTTGTAGAAAGAAAAGTCATTGTTGCCGCCATCCCAGATGATAACGTCGGCTTCTTTTTCTGCTTCACGCAGTATGGCTTCATAATCCACACCGGCATAAATTACATTGCCGCGCACTACGTGAGGTTCGTATTCTTCCATTTCTTCGATGGTGCATTTGTGTTTCTTAAGGTCTTCTACTGTGGCAAAACGTTGTACTTTTTGTTCGTTCAGATCGCCGTAAGGCATAGGGTGGCGTATGGCAACCACTTTTAATCCTTTAGCCATCAGAATCTCGATAACTCGGCGTGAGGTCTGGCTTTTGCCACATCCTGTACGTACTGCACAAACAGAAATCAAGGGTTTGGTGCTTACTACCTGGGTATGTTTGGGACCCATCAGCATAAAATCGGCGCCGGCTGTGTTAACAATAGCGCTGACACCCATAACTCTTGGATAGGGCACATCACTGTATGCGAACACGCAGATATCAACTTTCAGGTCTTTTATGAGTTTGGGAAGGTCGCTTTCTACGTATATTGGAATGCCTTCAGGATAGAGGTTACCGGCTAATTCTTTTGGGTATTTTCTCCCGGCGATGTCGGGAATTTGTGCGGCGGTGAAAGCTACAACATTGTATGCTTCATTTCCTCTGAAAAAGGTATTGAAATTGTGAAAATCTCTACCTGCTGCACCAATAATAATTACGTTTTTTCGATTCATAATATATTTTTTTTGGGTTAGTTTATTGTGTTTGGCAAAGGTAACTTTTTAAAAGGTACATTATTAAAAGAAATAAAAAAATTTTTTCAATTGTTGCCCTTTTATTCTGTATGTCAGCAAGGACAAAGGAGCCCACGCAGTTGAATTATTAAAAAGTTATTTGAAAATTTAATATATTTTTTTATTTTTGAGGAAATTTTTATTGGATAATGTGTTTATTTTCTTAAATCTTTTAATCCTATATGAAAACAAATAATATTGGTAAATCTACGGCTATCCTATTGGGACAGCTTTTCATTGTGGTATCAAGCTTTGCGCAGATCATTGATGATGCTGTGATTAAGAAAAATCAGGATACTGTCTGGTGTAAAATTTTGTACATCAGGAATAACAATATTATTTATACTACCCAAACTACTTTAAAAACCCAAACCGATTCCATTGAATTGGCCGCGGTAGAGTCGTATTTGTTCAATCAGGAACACAAACCTCAAAAAAGCCAGCGGACAGTAATGGTAATTTCTCACGAAGAAAGGAATCGTCGTAAACTGGATTCTATCAGAGAAAGTAAAACCATGAACAATAGCTTTTTTGTTGAGTTTTTGGGCAGTGCGCCCGTGTATTCTTTCAATTATGAGCGTAAGGTTTTTAATCGCAAATTTTTGACAGTGGCTGTACGCACAGGATTTTCATACATGAAATTGTTTGGGTTTGGCGACGATTTGTCTGACTATCATATTAATGTTGCCACCCTTTT
>DAOOWO010000361.1:0-2790 GCA_035371225.1 Bacteroidales bacterium
AGGCCAAGCCTTAACATTAACCCTATACTATATTTTAAAAGGTCCGATAGCGCATTCGCACTTTGAACGCCAACAGCTACCACATCGGCATAAACATTACAAAATCCAAATTACGCTTTGGACTCAATTAGATTACGCAATGGTGCAGCCCAATGACTTGTTAGTATTTTGATTATAAAAAAATTATGCCGGCACAAAATGCACCGGCATAATTTCAATCCTTAACAAACAAATATTTAGCGACTGTTATTGTAAAGTGATTTTTTTAACAGTTCTGGCTCCTGATGGATCAGTAAGTTCAACAAAATACATACCTCTGTCGGCTGTTGCCATATTGATATGGATTTCTTTTTGCGACGAACGTGTTTGATACACGCTGTTGCCAAGAATATCATAAACCCGCACTGACATGGTCTTACCTGACAGATTGTTTATTGAAAACTGTCCGTTTGAGGGGTTGGGATAAATGTTTACCATATCCTTATTAACAGTAGTAATACCCACAGCCATTCCTGTAAGCGTAATATTGGTATTTATGTCAGTAATCAACGAAGCAGCAGTCAGTTTTATCTTGGCAGGTGTTCTGTTGATGGTCCAGGTTGACAGGGTGGTGTCATATGTTCCGGTGAAAGAAAGCAGGGTATCCTGCAATGTAGTACAGGGAGCATAAAAAGAATTTGTACCTGACCCAAACAATCCTACTGATTCGCTGTAATGATCATTGGTAGGCACCTTGTATCCCTTTTCGGGCGGGCCGGCTACATAAGCCGTTCCTATACCGGTTCCGAAAAACAGGGCATCCACAGGAATACTTGTAGAATCTATGGTTGTGCCAAAGAAGACACCCACACCATCGGCATTGCTACCACCATTACCAAACACGCCGGTGGCATTAAGATTGCCAAAATCATCACCGGTAGTGGTAACATTATTAATAGTACGTATCCATGTAAGACCACTCAAATCCGTTGACCCGGGGCCATCTATTCTCATCTTGTCGCCACCCACATAAAACACATCGCCGGTGCTGACGGTGCCACTTGTAAGGTTATACTTATAGCTTATATTTAGCCCGTTGGCCCAGCCTTTAACGGTAGCCGAACCATTATTCAATACCACAACAGAATATGGGGTTGAGGCAAAATTAATGTTTTGGGTTGCCATAAGCTGAACATACTCATAGGCCGAATCTGAACCAACCGGGTTGGGCATCATTGCAGAGATAATGATCTGAGAAGAGGCCTGAAAACCTGTCAGAATGAAAATGCTTAAAAGCATGGTGTAATAAAATTTTTTCATAAGAGTTTTTTTTGCAAATATATAACAATTTTTTAAATTAAAGGGTGATTTCTCACCCTTTATCTTTATTTATCTTTTACTTCTTCAAAATCAACGTCAGTAACGTTATCGCTTCCACCGCCTGGGTTTTGCTGCTGCTGTTGCTGCTGTTGTCCAGGGTCGTTAGGTGCACCCTGCCCCTGTTGCGTGGCATTATACATTTCCTGGCTGGCAGCCTGCCATGCAGAGTTGATCTTTGCCAGTGCTGCATCAATGGCCTGAAGGTTTTTGCTCTGGTGCGCATCTTTGAGCTCTTTCAACGCGCTTTCGATAGGAGCTTTTTTATCTGCCGGGATTTTATCGCCGTATTCTTTAAGCTGTTTTTCGGTAGTAAAAATCATCGAGTCGGCTGCATTAATTTTATCGGCTGTTTCTTTGGCAGTTTTGTCGGCTTCGGCGTTGGCTGCAGCTTCGTCCTTCATACGTTTTATCTCCTGGTCGTTCAGGCCTGATGAAGCTTCGATGCGGATTTGCTGTGATTTGCCGGTAGCCTTGTCTTTTGCCGACACATTGAGAATGCCGTTTGCATCAATATCGAAAGTAACTTCAATTTGTGGAATACCGCGAGGTGCAGGTGGAATGCCGTCCGGATGGAAACGCCCGATACTCTTGTTGCCGGAGGCCATAGGTCTTTCACCCTGAAGTATATGGATTTCAACGGATGTCTGGCTATCGGATGCCGTAGAAAAAGTTTCGGATTTTTTTATAGGTATGGTGGTGTTTGATTCGATAAGTTTTGTCATCACACCACCAAGGGTTTCGATACCGAGCGACAAGGGAGTAACATCGAGGAGTAACACATCTTTTACTTCTCCCGTGAGTACTCCGCCCTGTATGGCTGCTCCAACTGCCACCACTTCGTCGGGGTTTACACCTTTGGAGGGTACTTTTCCAAAAAATTCTTCCACCATCTTCTGAATTTTTGGGATACGTGTAGATCCTCCCACCAATATTACCTCGTCGACGTCAGAAGCTTTCAGATTGGCGTCGGCCAAGGCTTTCCGGCAGGGTTCGATGGTGGCCCTGAACTGTTCGTCGCACAATTGTTCAAATTTGGCACGGGTAAGTTTCTTTACAAGGTGCTTGGGTACACCATCAACTGAAGTGATGTAAGGTAAATTGATATCGGTTTCTGTAGAGCTGGAAAGTTCGATTTTGGCTTTTTCGGCTGCTTCTTTGAGACGTTGCAGAGCCATAGGGTCTTTACGCAAGTCAATATTTTCTTCATTTTTGAATTCCTGTGCCAGCCATTCAATAACATTATGGTCAAAATCATCACCACCCAAATGGGTATCTCCATTTGTTGACTTTACTTCAAAAACACCATCACCTAATTCGAGTATAGAGATATCAAAAGTACCTCCGCCAAGGTCATAAACGGCTACTTTCAAGTCTACAGTTTTTTTATCAAGTCCGTAAGCCAGAGCTGCCGCCGTAGGCTCATTGATGATG
>DAOOWO010000362.1:0-2787 GCA_035371225.1 Bacteroidales bacterium
ACCCATGCCAAATTTTTTGGCTTTATCGATAGCCATTTGCATGGAACGTTTGGCAATCACATGGCCCATGCCGTTGTGTCCGTCAACAACAGCAGTGGCAGGACTTTCGCGAACAACCTCAAAATGTGTAACCGGATTCAGAATTCCATCTTTTATCCTGTCGTAATAAATGGGTTTCAGGCGATTAAAGCCATGCGAATCAATTCCGAACTTGTCGGCCGTAATAAGCACCTCGGCACAAATTTTGGCATCCTCTTCGGGAACACCGCTCTTGACGAGCACTTCACACATGAAACGTTCCATCGTTTCAAAATCAACATAAGAAATTTTTTCTTCAGACATTTTATTTTGATTTAATTTTTTTCTTCAAATCCCTAAAAAATCCACATGCACAATTTAAACTTATCCTGGTTTCGCAGGAATCTGGTTGTTACAACGGTAATTATTTCGGAAATTTAAAATAAGTCATATAAATGGTTATGTTTTTGTTTTTTCCTGAATAAGGAAATTTTATCTGACTGTAGTTTAGGGGGCCCATATTCGTTAGCACATTATTGGAAAAACCATAACCCTCCAATGGAATGTTCAGTTGATTTTTATTGAGGTATCCGTTGGCATCCTCATCGTGAAAAACGGCAACAGTATAAACGCCCTTGGGAACAGAATCGAAGGGTATTAGCATGTTTTGGGCAGTAACAGGTATAATTGCACCTCTAAACACCGGGCCATTATTGAGAAAACTTGTATAACTGTTAAAAACAGCCACATTAATGGTTCCCATTATTTTATTGATGTTTTTAATAAAAATATTCAACTTGCCATGAAGCGAATCATAAACGCATATTGAATCGTTTGCTACAGGATAAGGGGTTGGTTGTATTGGCAACCCATGGTTGGTTAAACTTTGATTAATAACAGAATCCAATTTGGGCAAAAGCAGGTTGGGCGGAACGGGTTTACTGCCCGGAAAAACATGCACGCTAGTATCTTCCAAAATATTAGGATTGAACTGTCCGTAAGTAAAAAATTGTACAAAAAACAGCGCAAAAAAGAGTACATACAGAGGCTTTCTCATCAACCAAAAATATTTTTTACAAAAATAGTATTTTATACGTTAATTTTCAATCCGTCAAAAGCAAATTGCACATTTTCGGGTAATAATTTACTGGCTTCTTCGTGTGTTCCCATATAGTGACTTATATGTGTCAGGTATGCTTTTTGAGGTTGCAATTCACTTATCAAATTTAATGCCTGTTCCAGATTGTAATGTGAATAATGAACTTTTGTGCGCAACGCATTTATTACGAGCACATCGAGATACCGAAGTTTTTTCTTTTCGCGTGAACTGATATCGCTGGCATCAGTGAGGTAGGCGAAATTGCCGATGCGATAGCCAAAAATTTTTAATAAATAGTGTTTTGCCTCAACGGGCAAAATCTCCAAGCCTTTGATTTCAAAAGGAACATTTGTTATAGTGTGCTGCACAATCTGAGGAATGCCCGGATATTTCCTGGCACTAAAAGCATAATTATACTCTTTTTTTATAGCCCGCTGCACCGAAGCCCGGGCATACACATCCATGGCACATCGCTGCATGAAGTTATACGCCCTGATATCGTCCAGGCCTCCGATATGGTCTTTGTGCTCATGGGTTATTAGCACAGCATCAAGTTTTTTTACATTTTCGCGGAGCATCTGTTGCCTGAAATCCGGACCGGTATCAATGATCAATGTCAGCTCATCGGTTTCAACCAGCACCGACGATCGCAGCCTTTTGTCGCGTGGGTCAGACGACAAACACGTGTCGCAGGTACAGGTAATAACAGGTACCCCCTGTGATGTGCCCGTTCCGAGAAAAGTTATCCGCATGTGTGAATAGATAAAAAGGGTTTTTACCAGCTAATTTACAACACACAAATTTAATTTATTTACCTTTACAAAAAATTAGTTTTTATCAATCAAAAAGAGATTTATGAAATCAGCATTTGAACCGGTGGACATTTATGGGTTAAATGAAAGTGTTTTCAGGTTGTTGGATAAAGACTGGATGTTGATAACAGCAGGTATCGAAGGCAACTACAACATGATGACTGCCTCGTGGGGCGGTATGGGTATCTTGTGGAACAAGCCGGTGGCTTTTGTTTTTATCAGGCCGCAGCGCCATACCTATGAATTTGCTGAACAATATACTCACCTCACACTCACTTTTTTCGGCGAAAAGCACCGACAAATTTTACAAACCTGCGGCAGCCGTTCGGGCCGTGATATCAATAAAATGCAACTTGAAGGACTCACCCCCGCGGTAACTGCCAGCGGAGCGATAGCCTTTGAAGAAGCACGCATGGTATTTGAATGCCGGAAACTCTACTTTGATGACATCAAACCGGCACATTTCATCGTAAACGAAATTGACAAAAATTACCCGCTGAAAGACTATCACCGTATGTATATATGCGAAATAACAAAGGCTTACAAAAAAAAATAAAATGGAACAGCAGGAAAACTTTGACAGAATAAAAAACATGTTTCAGCAATTTGTGCCGCCTCTGCGCGTGATGATGGAAAATGACGAAAGGTACGACCTGTATTCGGCAAAAGAAGTTGAAATAAAAAACCGCAGTTATAAAGAAATTTATTTTGGCAGTGTTATACTAAAACCCAAATACACCGGTTTTTATTTCATGCCGGTTTACCTGTTTCCCGAAATGTTGAATGAGGTTCCCGAAACACTTAAGAAACTGCAAACCGGCAAATCATGCTTTCATATTAAAAAATACGATGAGGAAC
>DAOOWO010000363.1:0-2778 GCA_035371225.1 Bacteroidales bacterium
GCCAGGCCGTATCGGCAGGTTCGTGACCGACCATATCCAGATTGAACATAATTTCCAGTTTTTCATTACCCGCCACAATGTCCTCAACAAAATGATGGCTGCCGAATGTTCCCAACTCTTCCGCATCAAAAAAGACAAACCTCATAGTGGCCGGCGAAGAAAAATTCTTTTCTTTCAGCACTCTTGCTATTTCCAGAACTGCAGCAGTTCCGGAGGCATTATCATCAGCACCGGGACAAACAAGATAGGGATCGTAACCTCCAAATTGCAGGATATCATCATAATGGGCCCCGATAACATAATGCACTTCAGGGCTGATCAGCCCACTGAGTTCCGCAATAACGTTATATTGCGTGTTTGTGATCATGGTACCGCTTCCCACCGGCCATTCTACAGTTATTTCAAACGAATCAAGCACTGCATTGGCATAACCGAACGAGATCAATTTGTGCTGCAGCCAGAGAGAAATATCTTTATGGCCGGGAGCAAGCAAAAAACGAGTACCATATGCCTGCAGATGCTGGATGTGGCTCATTATAGAATCGGCATTCAGATCCGTAAGCACATCACCGATCAGGGAATCATGCACTGCTATTTTTATGACACTTGAATCAATGTTTTCAATGGATGCCGGCAAGGAAAGAAATGCATTTGTCGTGTTTGTTTGGGGTAAAGCAATGTGTTGACTCCCGGGGCAAATATGCATACTGAGGCATAAAAACAAAATGGTGAATATTTTTTTCATAGATATTCATTTATTTATTATAAAATAAAAATAAAAATTCTGAACACCGTATGGAATAATAAATCAGTTTAGGGTAAATATTCTCAAGTTAACGGTAAAAAATCGATGAAAATCAAAACCAAACCTTAAGAAAAACCAGAGGTCTTGAATAAAAATAAACAAATCAAATCAGAGTATTACAATTTTAGATGCTGATAACCCTCCAAAAAATACTTTGCAGTTTTTGATAATTCAACCGGAAAATGGTTGTTTTGCAGTTTTCAGCATTTGGGGCGTTCACTCTTGTACCGGGGTGTTTTGACAGGTAATAGCAGATTCAATGCTAACGGTCAATTTTTACATTAAAAGCATTCAGGCCTTTAACTCCTTTTTCTACTTCAAAAATTACCTTATTGTTTTCTTTAACAGGTTCCAGTAATCCTCTCATATGGAAAAAAATGCTTTCCTGAGTGTCAATATCTTTAATAAAACCAAAACCCTTTGACTCATTAAAAAATGTAACGATCCCTGTACGAATTTTGTTTTGCGGCTCTGCATCATTTTTTCGTTGAGTTTTTATTTCGATGTCTTCGGGATTTAATTCTTCTCTTTTTGACAAATCCTGAGGTTCAGAAGTAATGTTTCCATATGCGTCCACATAAGCAATCATATCATCTAAACCACCACCCTGCCTGCTGCTTTCTTTTCTTTCCAGTCGTTTTTTTTCTTTTTCCTGTCTCTTTTTCGCTTTGTTTTGTTGAATTTCCTTTTTATTACCTGCTGAGTACATTCTGCCCATGTCGTAGAATTTATATGTTTAAAAAAATTAATAATATCCAAAATATCCGGCAAACCACTGGCAAGTATAACAAATACGCCGATTTAATAATCGCAGGATGGAATAACTAAAAACAAATAGTTCGCCCCGGTTGTTATCGAGCCCAAAGATAACAAAAAAACAATTATAAAATCAATAATCCTGAAGTTGGCGAAGTTCTGCAAAAATGAAATATTACCCGAAGGCGATAATCCTTAGCGAACCCGGGTGCTCATTAAAAAAGTATCCTACAGATTTACAAATTCAAATTCACCATTTTTCAGACGCAATTCCACCTCGCTATCTTTCTGTATGCTGCCGGCAATTATTTGGGTAGCCAGTTTATTCATTACTTCCTGCTGAATTACCCGTTTAACAGGCCGTGCGCCATAGTTGGGATCATAACCCATAACGGCAATTTTAGCAAGCGCGGCTTCGGTGATAGTGAGTCTGATACCATTTTGTTCGAGCATCTTCTGTACACCGCTCAACTGCAGACTTACGATTTGTTTTATTTCATCCCTGCTCAGTGGTCTGAACATTATAATCTCATCGATACGGTTAAGAAATTCAGGTCTGATAGTTTGCTTCAGCAAAGTGATGATTTCGGAACGGGTTTCGTTAATTATCCTATCGCGGTTTTCATCGTTGATGTCTGCAAATTTTTCCTGGATTATGTGCGAGCCGATGTTGGAAGTCATAATAATGATGGTATTCCTGAAGTCGGCAGTACGGCCTTTGTTGTCGGTCAATCGGCCATCGTCGAGCACCTGAAGCAAGATATTAAACACATCGGGATGGGCTTTTTCAATTTCGTCGAGCAACACCACCGAAAAAGGTTTCCGGCGCACGGCTTCAGTCAGTTGGCCGCTTTCTTCGTATCCCACATAACCCGGAGGCGCGCCCACAAGACGCGACACCGTATGCCGTTCCTGGTATTCTGACATATCGATACGCACGAGGGCATTTTCGTCGCTGAAAAGGTATTCGGCCAGGGTTTTAGCCAGTTCTGTTTTGCCTACGCCGGTGGTACCCATAAACAAAAAGGATCCGATAGGTTTTTTAGGGTCCTGCAAGCCGGCACGGCTGCGACGAATGGCATCCGACACGGCGGCAATAGCTTCCTCCTGCCCAACCACTCTTTTGTGGAGTTCACTTTCGAGATGCAGTAATTTTTCTTTTTCGCTTTCGAGCATTTTACTCACGGGAATGCCTGTCCATTTTGAAACTATCTCGG
>DAOOWO010000364.1:0-2748 GCA_035371225.1 Bacteroidales bacterium
TTCGCCGGAGCATACCTGCCCGTAAGTGGGGTTTTTTGTTTTTCCGCCGGCATAGCCTGAAACCACTTGTTTTACTCCAATTATCTGTTCAAAAATTGCTTCGATACACCAATAGCACCCGCCACCTAAAGTGGCTGTATCAAATTTCATTTTATGTTCCATAGATGGTTCTTTTAGTGAATACGCAGCCTGCCCAGCCAAAGAAAATAAAGTCATGTATAATGCAATGAATGCACTTTTCAGCATAAGATAATGAGTAAAATTATGGCCGTAATAATAACGCAGGAAGAAGCAAAAAAGTACTTCGTTATTTGCTGATAACCATTTTTTTGGCGAGGTGTGCGGATCCGGCAGATATCACGTAAAAGTAGGTTCCGTTTGCCAGGTGAGATACGTCAAACATTTGCTGGTGAATACCTTTTGTTTTTTCAAGTGCTTCGGTGTAAAAAACCTGTTTGCCATCCATACCGAGAATCATAAGACTAACCTTGTTTTGCGGTGATTCCAGCTCATAGCTTATCATACACTGGCCGGGGTTGGGATTGGGATACGACTGGCTCATTTTTATTCCTGAGACAAAATCTCCGTGCTCTACACAGCCAACCGTGTTATCAATGATGGGAAAGATCATGGCATCAATATCCAGAGAGCAACTGTCCCACTGGGCGCCCTGCAGGGTATACCAACGGCTGTTCGAACTCCATTGTTCCCATACAAGCTGAAGGTTTCCCCCCTGGCCTTTATTTGTGCTTACCAGAGCTATGGAATCACCTCCTGAATTTGTTATGTCAAATCCCAGGCAATAATCCGAGGTAACCAGCACTGGAAAAGGAAACATCACAATATGTGCCTGACCCATAACGGAAGAGGTGTCGACATTTTTAATGGTATCAGTAACGGCAACAAACAATGTCCCAGGGCTAATCTGGCCTGTGTGTATCTGATTTAACGTGTCGGTGGCGTCATAAGTGGTGCCGTTGACACTGTCCATATTCCAGATTACAAAACGGATTAGGCCCGACGAATCGGCACGCTTGTATCCAAACCAATAGATTGCCCCTTCTATATGGTAGTAATAGGAAACTTTAAACTGTTGACATTTGCATTTATCGTTCCAGCCATTTGTTCCTAATACATAACCTCCGTTATCCGATGGTATCATTACATATTCAGGGCTGGTCAGGTTGGCCAGATTTCCAGGAAATAAGGTGTCGTTTGGCGTTTTTGTAACAACCGTGCTATATTGTTTTGGAAGTTGAACCGGAGTCCCTGATATTTTTTGGGAATATGCTTGTATGCCGTTAAATAAAATCAGCATCAGGGCAAATATTTTGTATTGTATTTTAATTTTCATAGGGTGCAAAGGTACTAAATTTTAGGTGCAAATGAATTAATTGTTAAGGTAAAATCACAGCATGTAAACGAAAAATATTGCGACAAAGTATTTGTTTTGAAATACTATGGGGAATTTTTTGAAACTGGTTTCATATAAACTTTAACTTTGCAGCCTAAAATTTATTAAAATGAAAGTAGAAAAAAACAAAATGGTTTCGCTTACCTACCGGCTCACAGAAAATGACGGCCAGGGCATTTTGATTGAAGAAACAAAGGCAGAACAACCCTTTGATTTCCTTTTTGGTGTTGATGGTGTTATCCCGGGTTTTGAAGATAATTTGCGTAATTTGCAAATAAATGATGTTTTTGCTTTTGCCGTTGAAGCTAAAGATGCTTATGGTGCATACGACGAAAACGGAGTGGTTGAATTGCCTGTTTCCATGTTTCATAAAGATGGTAAATTGGACACCAATATTTGTGTGGTGGGCAATATGATTCCTTTGCGTGGTGAAAATGGTCAGCCATTTTATGGAATGATAAAAGAGATAAAAGAATCTGTGGTCGTAATGGATTTTAATCATCCTCTGGCAGGTAAAAACTTATTTTTTACCGGTAAGGTCATTGGTATCCGCGATGCTTCAACTGAAGAAATCTGTCAGCGCCAGTGTCACAACTCTGAAGACCACGATTGTTCCTGTGGTTGCAGTTGCTAATGGTTTTTTAATCAAATAAAAAAGCCCCGGTATTTGCCGGGGCTTTTTTTGTTTTGGGATCAGGGTTATTTGATAATTCGCAACACTTCTGAATTATTAATCCTGATATTATAGACTCCCTGTGGGTACTTTGAAAAATCAATAGTTATATCAGTTTTCTGGGCCACCTTTTCATTATACACCATTTTTCCAAGGGCATCGTACAGCTCAATCATGGTGATTCCCTTATCCCACAAGACGTTTAAGACGTCTTTTACGGGTACCGGGAATACTATCGGCTTTGTGTCAGCTATGGATGCATCGTTTTCAATGCCGGTGGGCGAATTGGTGGTTTTGTTGTAGTTGCCATAGTTATAGCAGTCGAGGAAATATCCGTTAGATTTTGTGCCATTATAAAAACTCTGATTAAACAGGTTCAAGGCGTTGAGGTATTGGGATTCTGTATAATTTGAGCCACATCCACCGATGAAAGCATTGGCACTATCAAGCAATTCCTGCGCTGTCCAGCCAATAAAGTCACCACTGGTAATAACCAGTTCTCCAAGCACACCGGATGAGTATGAGAAGTTGGGATCGTACTGGTCAAAAACAATATTCAGTGTGGCAGCTACAATCTGTCCGGCAAGGAGATTTTCATAGGTCATGCCTGGATTTAGCAGTGTGCCTGCCGGTAGTAATCCTGATGCAGGTCCAGAAGGCA
>DAOOWO010000365.1:0-2744 GCA_035371225.1 Bacteroidales bacterium
AGCCAATTATATCAACAGTGCCGACGAATTCAACAAACGGCTGGAGGAAATAAAACATTCGCAAAAAAGCGACATTGTCTTTACCACCCTGATGGACAAAACCACCTCAGTAAGAAAATCACTCACCGAAGTCAGCGAAACCATTGCTATTTCTTTCGGGCTTGTTATTCTGGTCATATTGTTCTTTTTCAGAAACTGGCTTATTGCCCTGAGACCATTGATTGACATACCCATCTCTCTCAGTTCCACCTTTTTCATCATGTATATTGCCGGATTTTCCATCAATATCCTGACTTTGCTTGCTATTATCCTGGCAACCGGCCTGGTGGTTGACGACGGGATAGTGGTTACCGAAAATATCTTCCGGCGTATCGAAAGAGGCATTCCCATTAAAAAAGCCGCTATTGACGGAAGCAAAGAAATATTTTTTGTAGTTATTGCCACCTCGCTGACACTGGCCATCGTTTTCCTTCCGGTATTGTTTCTTGAAGGTTTTGTTGGCAGCTTGTTCCGCGAATTTGGCATCGTATTGGCAAGCGCCGTATTGGTTTCCGCCTTTGTTTCCCTGACCATCACGCCAGTACTGAACATTTACCTGAGTAAAAAAAATTCGCAGGAAAGCAGATTCTATAAGCAAACAGAACCTTTTTTCAAAGGTATGGAGAACAACTACCGTAAAACTGTCGAACGTTTTATAAAATACAGGGCTTACGGATGGGTAATCGTAGTATTGTGCCTGGTGTTGATAGGCCTTATCGGAAAAAATATTCAAAGTGAAGTGGCCCCGCTCGAAGATAAAAGCAATATCAATTTATCAATCACAGGGCCCGAAGGAGCCAGTTATGCCTACATGTCGGAAGTGGCAGAAAAATTAGGTAGTTTTATACTTGATTCAGTCCCTGAAAACAGTTTTGTTTCCATGAACGTGCCGTCGTTTGGCAGCTCAGGAATCAACAGCGCCAGAGGGCAGTTAGGCTTGGTCCCCGTATCGGAAAGGCAAAAAACACAATCAGAGATTGTCAAGTATTTATCAAAAAAAATTTCCCGTTTCAACGATGTCAGGATTTTCCCTATTGAAGAACAAACCATTTCGGTAGGTATGGCATCCCGCGGTTCGCTGCCGGTACAATTTGTTATACAAAATCTGGATTTTGAAAAATTAAAAAGTGTTATCCCTTCATTTCTTGAAGCCGCCCGCAGCGACAAGACATTTCAAAATGTAGATGTCAACCTGAAATTCAACAAACCGGAAGTGGATATCACCATCGACAGGATAAAAGCCCGCGAACTGGGGCTTACCGTCACCGACATTGCCGAAGTACTGCAAAGCGCTTTCAGCGGCCGTCGCCTGGCATATTTCACCATGAACGGAAGACAATACCAGATTATCAGTCAGGTTGCCCTGAAAGACCGGCAGGCAGCCACCGACATCTCTAAATTATATGTTCGCAGCAAAACCGGCGACTTGATACCGATGACCTCGGTGATAAATATTGTGAACAACGCCAACCCTCCTGCCATTTATCACTACAACCGCTACAAATCGGCAACCATTTCAGCATCACTGGCCGAGGGCAAAACCATTGGCGACGGCGTAGAGGTAATGCAGTCCATCGCTGACAAACTTCTTGATGAAAGTTTTCAGACCTCGCTTAGCGGGCCCTCGCGCGATTATGCCGAGAGCTCATCCAACACGGCCTTTGCCTTTCTGCTGGCCATCGTGCTGATTTATCTGCTGCTGGCCGCACAATTTGAAAGCTTTAAAGATCCCTTTACCATCATGCTCACCGTGCCGCTGGCTATGGCCGGAGCTTTTTTGTGTATGTGGATTTTTGGACAGACACTGAATATTTTTTCTGAAATCGGCATGATTATGCTGATAGGGCTGGTAACCAAAAACGGCATCCTTATCGTGGAATTTGCCAACAAAAAAAGAATTGCCGGAATACCCAAAAACCAGGCAATTGTTGAAGCGGCAGTGCAACGACTCCGGCCTATCCTGATGACCAGCCTGGCTACCTCACTGGGTGCACTTCCCATTGCCATAGGTTTTGGTGCGGCATCAACCAGCCGCATTCCGCTGGGGATAGTGATAGTTGGGGGAATCTTGTTCTCACTTGTGCTCACCTTGTTTGTGATTCCGGCCGTATATACTTATGTTTCGGGTAAACATGAAAAGGAAAAAGAAAATGTCGAAAACATCGTGACCTAAACAAGAATACTGATGAAAAAGATTTTTTTGATTTTATTACTGTTAACACCCTTATGGAGCATCGCTCAGCAGCACCTGACTCTCGAAATGGCCATAGATTCGGCGCTGAAAAACAATTTTGATATCAGGATTGCCAGAAATGAAGCTGAAATTGGAAAAATAAACAACAATTACGGAACGGCGGGGGGATTGCCAGCCATAAATGCAGGAATCAGCGATAATGCTTCCCTTTACAATATTCATCAGGAATTTAGCGACGGCTCATCAACTTCTGTCAACAACTCCTTTAATAACAACCTCAACGCCGATATTTCGGCAAGCATCATACTATTTAACGGGCTGAAAGTCATGTCCGCAAAAAAACGCCTGAAGTATTTGCAAGACAAGGGGCTTCTGGAACTGAATATGAAAATACAAAATGCGGTGGCTGCCATCATGCTCAAATATTATGACATCATCAGGCAGGAACGCTACCTGAAAATTATGCGCAGCACTATTAATATTTCGCAAAAAAAATCAGAAATCATCTCTG
>DAOOWO010000366.1:0-2742 GCA_035371225.1 Bacteroidales bacterium
ATTGGGATTGGTGTGTCACTCAAATTTCACTTTGGGAATATACCCCATCCTTTTCAATATGGCCCCCCTGTATCGTTGGGTGTATTTCGATGGTGTCACCACCTTATAAATATGAGGGTTGGGCAGCACCGAGATCAACGAGGCCGCTTCATACTTAGACAATTTTGATGCGTGCTTTTTGAAATACTTTTGCGACGCTGCTTCCACGCCATACACGCCCGGGCCGAATTCCACCACATTCATATACATTTCCATGATCCTTTCTTTTCCCCAAACAAATTCAATGAGGATTGTAAACCATGCTTCGAGTCCCTTACGCACAAAATCACGGTGTGGCCACAAAAACACATTTTTGGCTGTTTGCTGGCTGATTGTACTTCCACCCTTGGTTCTTTTGCTTTTCTGATTTGACTCATAAGCCAGTTTTATGGCACGGAAATCAAAACCATTGTGTTTCAAAAAGGTATCATCCTCCGCAGCCAGCGCCGCCTGAAAAAGATGAGGCGACATTTTTTCGATGGGTATCCATTGAAAACTGGTTTTTTTATCTGTTTCAAAACCCCGCAGCACCATCAATGGTGTTATTGGCGGAGGTATAAACTTATAAATCACCACCGGGAGTACTGACAGTCCCAGAAAAATCAAAAATAACCACAGCAGTATTTTAAGTATCTTTTTTAGTCTCTTCCCTTTTGCCATTGTTCCTTCACTCCTGTCTGCACGATTTCAGGCACCATGCCCCACATGCAGTAAGTCCATAAAATAATTATTTTCGTTGCACTGCCTTCATTGCGGCATTTACCACATCGACGGTATCCAGACCGTATTTAACCATCAGTTCGTCGGGGGTGCCGCTTTCGCCGAATTTGTCATCCACCGCCACCATTTCCAGCGGCAGAGGCATTTTGCGTGAAAGCAACTGAGCGATGCTGTCGCCCAGGCCACCGTTCATCATGTGTTCTTCAGCGGTCACCAGGCAACGGGTTTTGGCAACAGACTTTAAAATACTTTCTTCGTCCAGTGGCTTGATGGTATGTATGTTTATCAGCTCGGCGCTGATACCCTTCTCTTTCAGGATTTCCATGGCTTGCATAGCTTTCCATACCAGGTGGCCGGTAGCAAAAATACTCACATCACAGCCTTCTTCAATCAGGAGTGCTTTGCCAATGACAAAAGGTTCGTTTTCTGGAATAAAAACAGGAACTTTTGGTCTTCCAAAACGCAAATACACCGGGCCTGTATATTGTGCTGCTGCTTTGGTGGCGGCTTTGGTCTGGTTAAAATCGCAGGTATTGATTACCACCATGTTAGGCAACATCTTCATCAGGCCGATATCTTCCATTATCTGGTGTGTGGCACCATCTTCGCCAAGGGTGATACCCGCGTGGGAAGCACATATTTTTACATTTTTATTCGAGTAAGCTACACATTGCCTTATCTGGTCATAAACCCTGCCTGTGGCAAAATTGGCAAAGGTGCCGGCAAAAGGAATTTTGCCTCCTATGGTAAGGCCCGCGGCTATCCCCATCATATTGGCTTCGGCAATACCCACCTGTATAAAACGGTCAGGAAAATTCTTTGCAAAAGCATCCATTTTCAGGCTGCCCGTCAAATCAGCCACCAGGGCTATAACTTGTGGGTTTTCTTTGCCTAATTCGTTCAGGGCTTCACCAAAACCCGAACGGGTATCTTTTTCTCCGGTTTTTTGAAATCTATTCATTTATTTGTTTTTTATTTCCCTCATTATAGATGCCCTTTCGGGATTGATAGTACACATTTAACATGATCTTTTCGGCGATTATCAGTATCATCTGCGGGAAAAATTATTCATTTTTAATAAAAGTTAACACGTGTAGTTACTCCTGACTCAATTTTAAATGATTTATCAATAGTATAAAAAGAATGAGTGGCATATTTCGAGCGGAAGATAATCCGGTATTTGCCGGGCAGCAGATACAACATTTCCTGCTGTCCTTCTTCATTCAGTTTATATATCCATGTCAATTTGTTGTTTTCTTCAGTATACAAGTCGCCGTATCCCTTCATGGCAATCTGGATAACGGCTGTGCCGGGCGTAGGTATTTCAACGGTGGTATTATAACTTTGTTTTATCTCCACGTCGTTAATCTTCATGCGGGGCAGGCTAAGCACCTCCAGATCGTACGTGCCGGTAAGGTATTTGGTTTTTTGGGTAAACGACTGCACGTTGAGGGTTTCCATTTTTCCACTTTGCCTGACAATACAATGAAAAGTAAGATTAGGTGGAACCTTCCCTCCCACTTTAAGTTCGAGAGTTCCCTGTGGAGTATTGGCTGCGATGGTGGTATGCTTTCCTGCGGTAATCACAATACTGTCGTGCATCACCGGCGGAATGGTATGAACCACCAGATCATATGCCAGCAACGGATCCAGCATCAGCGTATCCGGCAGGCCTTCGTTGTTGAAGGTATGCACAAAATTGTATTTTATGGTTTTTGAGAAATTATCATACAGCGTCATCCCCACATTGGTTTCGGTAGGTTTGCCATAACTATCCAGCAGATTAATCTGAGCGGTAGTAGAATTGAGTGCCTGCGAAATCACTGCATTCAACGCTTTGCTGAATTCTTTCTCGGTGGAAGCGTCAAAGTAGGTTCCTACACAGTCGAAAGATTCTTTAAAGTTTTTCCCGATGCCGATAATAAAGGGTTTGAGGATTACGCCCTTTTTCTGCAAAGCCAGGGAAACAGCACAAGGATCGCC
>DAOOWO010000367.1:0-2730 GCA_035371225.1 Bacteroidales bacterium
GAATTTTCACAAATGGCATAAAAAGGTTTTTTACAAAAATAAATAATTAATATCAATTTTATGAAACTATAATTTTTTGAAGGGCTGAAGCCCTGACATTATTGATAATAAATTAATAGCCCCGGCCTAAAGGCCGGGGCTATTAATTTAATTCACAAAGAATAAGGTTTAATCTTCACCTACCCTGCTTATGATTTGTAATGATCTATCTCGTCACCTTTCGAATCAAATAATTTGATATCGAGGGGCATTTTGCCCAGGGCGTGAGTAGCACAGCTCAGGCAGGGGTCATAAGCCCTGATGGCTATTTCCACAGCGTTTTTCATGGGTTCGGTAATTTCTTTCTGTCCACTCATCATCTTCTTTGCCACAAAATTCACCGATTGATTCATGGGCTCATTGTTATTGGTAGTAGAAACAATAAGGTTCGCCATCACTATCTGATCATCATCATTAATTCTGTAATGGTGGAAGAGGGTACCCCTGGGAGCTTCGATAAGACCTACACCTTCTTTTTGTTTGGTTCCTTTGGTCACCAAGTCATTTTTCTGGAGATCAGGATCGTTTAAAAGATCTTTAATTACTTCTGCCGAATGGAGGAGTTCTATCAGTCGCGCCCAATGTGTATGCAAACAATAGTTGTTAGGTTTTCCCTGAGTATGAGCCTTATAAATTTCAAATTCTTTCTGTGCCAAAGGCGTCGGAATAAAATCGCAGGTATTCAGACGAGCCAGAGGGCCAACACGATACCAGCCTTTTTCTTTTCCGAGATGTTTCAGGTATGGGAATTTCATATAACTCCATGAACGGACTTCTTCTTCAATGTATTTGTTGTACTCCTGATAATCTACATCGTCAAGAATCTTTTTACCGTCAGCATCAACAGCTCTCAACACACCGTGATACAAATCCAGAGCACCGTCTTTTCTCACCAGGCTGAGGTGGTTTGAGGGGAAATAGGCGAAGTTATCAACAAATTCGCGGTTTTTCATGTAATAATCTTTGAAAAACTGCACTGCAGCATTGGCCCATTCAATCATCTTGTCAATATTCAGGGGATCTGCGCCTTTCAATAATGCATCGCGTTCTTCGATGCTGAGGTTTTTGTTGATACCGCCAGGTATAGCTCCGGTTCCATGAATTTTTTTACCGGCCGTAACAGCAATCACTTCTTGTCCGAATTTACGCATAAGAACGCCTTGAGTTGCTAATTCAGGGAAATTGATGGCAACACCAATCACGTTTCGAATAGCGGGGTCAGCATCGTAGCCCAACAAGAAATCCGGTGATGCCAGGTGGAAGAAATGCAGTGCATGCGACTGAAACATCTGTCCATAATGCATGAGCCTTCTCATTTTTTCGCCGGTCGGGGTAAGTCCGTATCCGGTTCCGGCGCCAACAATTACGTCGAGAGCTTTGGCTGCTGCCAGATGATGGCTTACAGGGCAGATACCGCATAAACGTTGTACCAAAACAGGCGCTTCCCAATAAGGACGGCCCTGCACGAAACGTTCAAATCCGCGGAATTCAACAATATGAAGACGGGTCTGAGCTACGTTCATATTGTCATCGAGATGAATAGTTACTTTACCGTGACCTTCAACTCGTGTTACAGGTTCTATAGTTACTTTTTGTGCCATTATTATTATTCTTTTAGATTAATCAAATTTTACTAATTCGTAAGGTATTTTCAGTTCATTACCAGTCACCAGGGCCACAACGGCTTCCCAAATAAGGTCGGCACGCGGGGGGCATCCGGGGAGGTAGTAATCAATTTTTACTATTTCGTGTAACGGATATACCTTGTCTAATATCATAGGCAATTCCTCGTCGTTGGGCATTATTTTCTCCTTGTTTTCACCAACTGTAGGTCCGCCAAGATAAGCTTCTTCGAGGCATTCTTTCACGGGGATGCCGTTGCGCATAGCTGGCAATCCTCCCATGATGGCACACTCGCCTAATGAGATCAGAATTTTACAATGTTTGCGGAATTCTTTAAGCACTTCTACATTTTCGCTGTTGCAGCAGCCGCCTTCAATAATGCCGACATCGCACTGTTTGGTAAATGTTTTTATATCATCGATAGGAGATTTATTAAACTCTACAAGTTCAATTAATTTTAAAATACGGTCATCAATATCAAGTAATGACATATGGCAGCCAAAACAGCCGGCTAATGATGCAGTTGCAATAATGGGTTTACTCATTTTTTTTCCTCCTGTATTATTGATGAATATTTTCGATATCGGATCCTATGGGTTTTTTGTCGTATTTGCGGCTTCCGATAGGATCTTTGAAGCCGACTTCTTTTTTCAGGATACAGCCGACGGGGCATATATCCATAGCTTTTTGTGCCAGTTCGTCAGACATGGTGGCGGCAAGTTTTCTGTCGATATTGATTTGCAAAGTTTTTCCTCTGCCTTTAAAGGCAAAAATACTACGACCTTCGCTGTCTTTGATCATGCGCACACAACGTTTGCAAAAAATGCAACGGTTGCGTTCGAGGTAAATTTTCGGTGTGGTGGCATCGATATCCCTTCGTTCAAAAGCATAAGGAAAACGGGGGACCATCATCTGGTATTTGTATCCCAGGCCCTGCAGATCGCAGTTTCCGCTTTTTTCGCAGGCGGGGCAAAAATGGTTTCCTTCCACAAATAACATTTCGACAATAGCTTTTCGGATATCGGTAAGTTCAGGAGTGTTGTTTTCTACTACCATGCCATCTTCCAC
>DAOOWO010000368.1:0-2727 GCA_035371225.1 Bacteroidales bacterium
ATGCCGGAAACTTATAAAGGCCGGCCGGTTAAAGAGGAAGGCACGGTATATGTTTCCGACAAAAAAGTAACACTGAATATCTGGGCAAAAAATACTACCGATACCGACATCGTTACGTTGTTAGTTAACAATAAGGTGGAGCTATCAGAGTTTACCCTGGGTGGAACCGGCAACAAAAAAGAACTCAGCTTAAAGCTTGATAACGACGGTTATAATTACATTTTACTGTATATCAACGATCCCGGAAGTGTCTCTCCTACTGAAGCCATGTTAACTATTGATGACGGTACCGGTGAACAGGAAATTACCTTAACATCTGACCTTACCTACTGCGGCGCAGCCAACATCTATGTTCAATAAATATCAGTCCACACGCAGCCCTTTTCCATTTTTAAAATTCAATGATTAATCCAAGAGTGGGCAAAATATTGCCTGCAGGGTTATCGATATATTTTGCCTGATATTTTGTCGGGTCGACAGGATCGATAAGCGGATCGCCGTTTTCATCCCGCACCAGGTCAATTATCGGGGCCTGATCGCTTTTAAAATTATAGATATTCTGGATATCCACATAGATGTTAAGCGTGAGAAATTTCCAGAAAAACTTCTTGTCAACCCGGACATCAAGGCTATGGAATGGCTTGGCACGTATGGCATTCAACTGTTCGTAATCAAAAATCCCCATGTATCGCACGTTCCAGTTGGCTATGGTGCGTGTTGATTCATAGTCGTAAGGCGTATAGGGCGAGCCCTTGGAAAAACGCCATTTGAGGCCGACATCCCAATAATGCTTGAACGATTTGCCCACGGTGATATTTACAATATGCTCATTATCCCATGATGAAGAAACATACTTATTATTTTTATCCTTAAATTCGCTTTTCACGAAAGTATAAGTAACAATACCGTAAAAACCTTTGTACAGCTTTTGCTGCGCCATCACCTCTATGCCCATGCTACGCCCTTTGGAAGTAGAAACTACCTCTTCGTTGCCGATCACACCAAAATCTCCGCCCAGGTTGGCCAGCGAGATTGAATCACGCACCAGGAAAGGATATTTATTGTACACCTTATAAAAACCTTCAGCATTCAATTTCATATTAAATTTTGTAACATATTCCAGCCCTGCCACCAAATGATAAACATTGGTATAGGAAATATTATTTTTTTTGTTCACCATTTCGTTGTTATTGTTACGATATCCCAATACGGTATATGGAGGCATCTGGTGATACCATCCGGCGTTAGTAACTAAGGTCAGCGCCTCGGTAAGGTGCACGGTGAAAGAAACCCTGGGTGATATTTGCCGCAAAGGATTGGCCATCGATTCATCATAATTATTGCCATCGATTCGCAGCCCCAGCGACAAGCCAAAGTGGTCTTTGAAAAGCAAAAAGCTGGCCTGCCCGAACAAGCCGTAACGCCACATATCAAACTCCGATTCAAAATCAATAGTATCGGGACCAAAGGGTGTGGCGATACGGTTAAAGGTGGCGTTGTTGTACTTATCATATTCCACATTCAACCCATAATTCAACTTGATAGCTTTGGTGAGCCTGGCTGTGTGTTCTATCCTGAATTTGTTTTCGATTTCCTGCGATTGGTAGTCCTGCAGGAGATTTTCGGAAACCTCTTCGTTATTTTGATATTTAAAAGAACGGTTGTTCAAAAAATTCCTGCTGATGACGGTGGTAAGATAACTTTCTTTGAAATAATGGATATACTTAGCGCCCAGCATGTAGTTCCACTGATTGCTAACGGGAAGGTACCTCAGCAGATATTTTTGCTGGTCGGTGCCTGTTTCCTGCAGCTTGGTATTGAGCTTAAACCTGTCGATGGCCCCCAGACCCAACACGGTAAGCTCATTTTTGGTATCTGGTTTCCATTTATACTTGAACTGAAAATCATTATATGTGGGAAGAAACGGCAGTTTCAACAAATTAAATAGCAGTTTGAGGTACGACTGCCTGGCCGATACTATAAAGGTGGCATTTTTATGCAGGGGGCCTTCCAGCGAAAAGCCTATATCACTGGCGCCAATGGTAAACTTCCCTCCTACCTTATCCTTATTGCCATCTTTTAAACTGAATTCCATGATAGAACTCATCACATTGCCTCTGTCTGCCGGGAAAGCGCTGGAATAAAATTCCACTTCCCTGATAAAATCCGTGTTTATCATACCCGCCGGCCCTCCCGAGGAGCCTTGTGTAGCAAAATGGTTGATGTTGGGCACCTCGATACCATCGATATAAAAACGGTTTTCGTTGGGTGCCCCGCCCCTGATGATGATATCATTGCGGTATGCCACCGTGGCGGCTACCCCGGGAAATGACTGTATCACCTTGGAAATGTCTCGGTTACCCCCGGGATGCCTTGCCAGCTCATTGGCGCTGATGGTCCTCATTGAAATCGGACTCTCTTCTTTTTTTACAAATGGCGAAGCCTTGACTTCCACCTCTTTCAAATTTTCAACCGTTTGTTCCAGGGCAATATCAACCAATGTAAGCTTCAGCGAGGTTACCTCTACCTCATAAATGGTTTTATTCTTATACCCCACGAAAGTAGCCACAATGGTATAGGTGCCGGGTTGCAGACGCGGAATCTCATAGTTGCCGTCAATGTCAGTGGATGCTCCCGTTGTAGTGCCTTGTATTATCACATTTACAAAAGGCAGCGGCGCGTTGTTTATCGCATCATATATGTGACCTTTGATACCGCCCTTTTGGG
>DAOOWO010000369.1:0-2723 GCA_035371225.1 Bacteroidales bacterium
ATGGAAAACCGTCGTTATGCCGGCTATGGGTATCTGGATTCTTCGTGCAGCGTGCAGGAGCCCGAAGAGTTTAAAAGTTATATCACACCTGCTGTTTATTATCCCGATGCGGATGTGTTATTGCGCGGCTGGCTTAAAAAGGGCAGGGGAGTGAAGAAAATTTCGTGGTAAAAATTCCAGGGAGCCTATGGACCAAACTAAACATAATTGCAGTTTCATTGGCTGCGCTAAAAAGGACAGACGAAGAATTCCCCGTCCTTTCATAAAAAATGATATAATTCGCCCAATACTTATTGTGGCAATAGGCCTGCGCGCAAGGCTAAGGCGCTGCCAGTGGCACCACCAATTCAACTCACTCCGTTAGGAGTGAAATATTGGTAAAAAGACTATTGCTTATGCGCTGCGGCTCCAGCGGAGCCGGACACTCTTGTCAGTGTTTTGTCAGGGACATAGTGTTTTTTGTGTTTCCTTGCTTGAGCGAATGTCCGCCAAAGGTTGATCAGGTGCAATTTGCGAAAAAAAAACAATAGCAAAAGCCGCAAAGATTTAAACAATATTCTCAAAAAACGTTGATGCCCACGGGCAAGCTTTTATCCTGGGGCATTTTATTCTATTGATATGAAAGCCCTACGGGCTATTAATGATATAATTTGTGCCTTTGTGTCAACCCAAACAGCCACGCGTCAGGCCGGCGCGCTTCATCCTATCACTTGCAACTCGGCACCTTACTGTCGGGGTGAAAAGCCGGGCAAATGCTTTGGATTCACCCCGACAGTTTTTCCGGGAAAGTGGCAGTACGACTGCGCGCAAGGCTAAAGTGCCGTCAGTAAACGGTGGCTTCGAGAGCCTCAGCCACCGCAGGTTTTTTAGTGATAGGATGACTGCCTTCAGCGCAAGCCATTGTGCTTCATCCTATCACTTGCAACTCGGTACCTTACTGTCGGGGTGAATGAGCCGGGCAAATGCTTTGGATTCACCCCGACAGTTTTTCCGAAAAATCGGCTCTGCGTGACGGCATTGATGACTGCCTGCAGCAGCTGGCCGGCGCGCTTCATCCTATCACTTGTTTTCGGCCTTGATTTTCAACCCATTCGGGGTTACTATTAAATGTACTTACTCACAATTTTATCCAAAACAGAAATATAATAAAAAGGTAGGTTCAGCAGTCTGAATTTTTTGCCTGCAGACGTTTGCAGGTCATCAACGGAAAGGCTGTTCTGCCAGATTCTGATGGCAAAATTGTGAGGAGCATCATTCATAAATATATGAAGTGACTTTAATTTCGAGTTATGGCCGCTTTTCACTTCAACAGGTATGAGTTTAGTGTCATACTGGTAAAGAAAATCAATTTCAGCATCACTTCCCTGAACATCTCGTCGCCAATACATACGTTCAGCAAGGACAGATTCATTTTTACAAATCAATTCCTGCCCTGTAATATGTTCAGCAATCCTGCCGCGCCATAAATCGCTAATATCATTTACAGAAAAAACATCTGTTTGTATTTTTGAATAATAGTTAACCAGGCCAGTATCAAGCCAAAACAATTTCGGCCTTTTATTCAGATTTGGCAAAGCCGGCAGTTCGTTACTTCCGGCCGGATAAACTAAGTCCACCAGAAAAGCTTTTTGAAGTGTTCTCAGGGCGTTTCCTACCTCCCTCGATTTATAGCTGCTCCCTGCAAAGCCTTCAAATGTAATCACTTCAGCAGCTTTTTTCCAACCCGCTTTAAGACAATGCCTGATAATTTTATTTTCCGTATCATTGGCTGCATACTTTTCTGCATCATCAATATAAGCTGCAAGTAATGATTCATAAACTTTTGATACGGATAAAATATCCCTGTTTTTTGAGTACTGCACAACAGCTTCAGGCATTCCTCCAACCAGAGCATATTCCCTGAATAAATTCATCAAACGCTGGTGAGCCGGCTCGGCATCTGTTGTTTCTATCAGGTTCTTATCATATTCTTCACCGATACCGTCAAGAAATTCCAAAAAGCTACAGGGGCGAACCGGATAATATTCGACTCTTCCTACCGGAAAAATAATTTTTTTTTGATTCAACAATGATTCTAATAGCGAACCGGCGACAACCACATGAATATGCGGCGCTTCCTCATAAAAATACCGTAGCATGGATATGGCTCTGGCATTGTGCTGGATTTCATCAATAAACAACAATGTGGAATTCTTTGTTATCACTTTTTTATTATGCAGGTATATAGCCTTCAAGAGGGTGACTGTGTCCTTGTATTTGTCGAATAGGATGCTGTCGGAAGGCTTTTCAAGATTGAGTTTCAGATAAGTATCGTACTGCCGTGAAAAAATTTCAACAAGGGTCGATTTCCCCACCTGCCGGGCGCCTCTTAATACCAATGGTTTTCTGTTTTCACTGTTTTTCCAGCTTATCAGGTAGTCCAATGCTTTTCGATAGATCATTTTTTTTATTGCAAAGGTAATAATATTTTGCAAAGTGACGGTATAAAACAATAATAATTGTAATAAAATGACGGTATAAAATGATTTTTTTTGTAATAAAATGACGTTTCGGGTAATTTGGTTTCTGTTTAGAATTTTTCTGCGGTGGCTTCGAGAACTTTAGCCACCTTTGGTGGCCTCAGCCACCGTTCATGTTAATCCCCTACGGGGAATCAGTGCCTTTTATGATGTTGTTTTTTACAATACCTTAACCGCTACGCGGTAAGGAAGCTGCTTTGCTGC
>DAOOWO010000370.1:0-2720 GCA_035371225.1 Bacteroidales bacterium
ATTTTTGTAAAAATTTAATCATGATTTTATGAAAAAAACAGTAAAATTATTTCCTATCTGCCTGTTGTTGTTCGCGATGATACAGGTATGTATGGCAGGTCCTCAGGAAGATCTTGTAACGGCTTGCAAACAGGGAAACCTGGAAGGTGTGAAGGCCGCATTAAGTTCGGGAGCCAATATTAACCAAATGGATGCCCTTGGCCAGGTACCGATGGGATATGCCATCATGTGGCCTGAGGTGGTTACGTATCTCCTTACTAACGGAGCCGACCCTAACCAGGGCAATACCAGCGCATTATATAATGCAGTAGTTTATTATTCTGTTGATGTTATTAAATTACTACTCGCAAAAGGGGCAGATGTAAACAAAGGAACTTCCATCCCCGGCAATGCGGAAGCCAATATTTACCAGAAACTGTTGGATGACGAAAAGGCAAAAGGCAAGAAGGCAAACAAAATGATGATAAAATCTTACGAAGACCTCATTGCCAAAGCCGGGCCGCCAAAAGCTGACAGAAATGAAACGCCGCTGCAATATGCTGTGGCAAATTCCAATTGTGTGGAATGCGTTAAACTACTGCTTGATGCCGGTGCAAAAACTGATGTAAGAGACTATATGGAAAACGGCAATCTTATTTATAATTTTGCTTCCTCAGCACAGGAGCCCAAAGTGCGTATCGATGGCTGGAAATCACAAATACCGACCTTTGAAACTACTTATGGAATGAAATTTCCTGATTGGTTCAAAAATCTCGACGAAACACGCTGCGGCAAGGCCGAAGACATCTTAATACTTTTATTGCAAAAAGGACTTGATGTAAATGACACAACTACTACTTACGGATATAATGCCCTTGGAAGAGCATTATTTTATAAGAAAATTTCTATTGCAAAAATGCTTTTACAAAACGGAGCAGATCCAAAAATTTCAATCAATTACCACTCCGGAGATAAGGCATTAGCCGAGATATTTCCTATTTGCCAGGCGGCTGAGGTGGGCGATCTGGAACTGATGAAACTGATAGTGGAAAAAGGCGCCGACATCAACACCAGAGCCAAAGGAATGTCGTTAATGAATGTTCAAAATTTAACCGGGGGCGAAAACTATACACCGCTGAATCTTGCATTGGCAAATAAAAAGTCTGAAATCGCCGGATATTTGATACAAAAAGGTGCCGACATTAATATTGGAGTTGAGGGATACGTAGCTGTAAGGCCACAAAACATACCCGACAACCTTGATCTGCATTGCCTGGTATCGGTTACAAAGAAAACACCAATATATTGGGCTATCGAGGCCGGCTCACTGGACATTGTGAAATTATTGGCTGAAAAAATGTTATGGAAATTTAACCCCGATTACACTGTTAAAACTTTAGGAGGATCTGTTACTCAAGGTGCTATCACTTATACTTGTATTACCTACAAGGATAAATACAGTCCTTCAGCATGGGCTATGGAAGTCGGGCAAAAAGAAATAGCAGCATTCCTTTTATCAAAGGGCATGTAGGCAATCTCCCGATAATTAAGGGCTGAAGCACCAGGATAGTGCCGCAAATCTATAATAGCTCCATTTTTAACAGTGGGGCTATTATTTTATGCCATAAATTATTTCCAGGGCTTTAGCTCTTTCCTGAACCGAAAGACATTAATAACTCTTCCCGGATCCTGAACTTGTGGACGAACCTTGCCAGGCCAACAAAATAACAACCTGACTGGAAGACACTAAGCTCAGCCAAATCACAATCCCAAGGCTTCAGCAATTAACTCGGCAATATCCAGGTTTTTCACCTCTTCTTCCTTGTTCTTATATTTCAGTCCGTCGGTAAGCATGGTCATGCAAAACGGGCAGGCGGTGGCAATAATATCAGCCCCGGTTTCCAACGCCTCCTCAGTGCGTTCAATAAAAATCTCCTTCTCCCCTTTTTCGGCTTCTTTGAACATTTGTGCGCCACCGGCCCCACAACACAAGGCAAAACTTTTATTCCTTTTCATCTCTTTGTTATACACGCTAACGGCTTTTATTACCTCGCGCGGTGCATTGTATTCACAGTTTCCCCGCCCCAGGTAGCAGGGGTCGTGAAAAGTTATGGTTTTGCCGGAAAAAATATTCTCATTGATTTTAATGATACCGCTGTTTATCAGTTGCTGCAAAAACTGCGTATAGTGCACCACTTCATAAACTCCGCCAAGGTCGGGATATTCATTTTTCAGAATGTTGAAACAATGCGGGCAGGTGGTGATAATCTTTTTTACATCGTATTTTTTAAAGGTTTCAATATTGGTCAGTGCCTGCATCTGAAACAACATCTCGTTGCCGGCCCTTCGTGCAGGGTCACCGGTACAGGTTTCTTCAGTGCCAAGAACAGCATAACTGATATTAAAATGTGACAGTATCTTTACAAAAGACCGTGTTACCTTTTTATAACGGTCGTCGAAAGCTCCCGCGCAGCCAACCCAATATAAATATTCAGGTTTTTGTCCTTTGGCAGCAAGATCGGCCATAACAGGAACTTTTATCTTAGATTTATCTTCCATGAGTGTATTTTTTTATTTTATTCTTAATGTATTATCTTTTCCTAATTAGTCCGAAGCTCGAAGTCCGAAGCTCGAAGCTCGAAGTCCGAAGCTCGAAGTCCGAAGCTCGAAGGCCGAAGTCCGAAGCTCGAAGCTCGAAGTCCGAAGCTCGAAGTCCGAAGGCCGAAGTCCGAAGTCCGAAG
>DAOOWO010000371.1:0-2706 GCA_035371225.1 Bacteroidales bacterium
AGCCATACAAAGCGACGGGAAAATTGTTATTGGCGGTGAATTTGATTCCGTAAGCGATACCCCCAGATCACGAATAGCAAGACTAAACAGCAATGGAACTCTTGATGCTACCTTTAATCCGGGCACGGGAGCCGATAGTTATGTTACAGCCATTGCTATTCAAAGTGATGGAAAAATTGTCATCGGCGGAATGTTTACTACATATAACGGGACAACAAGTAATTATATAGCACGGCTGAACAGTGACGGCAGCCTCGATGCGACTTTTAATACCGGTACAGGAGCCAATGGTATTATCAGGGCAATTACGATTCAAAACAATGGAAAAATAATTATCGGAGGAAGTTTTTCTACGTACAATGGTAGTACTGCAAATCGAGTTGCAAGACTGAATACAGATGGCAGTATTGATGCCTCATTTAATCCTGGCGGTGCAGGGGCCAGCAGTTCGGTGTATTCAATACTTGCTCAGAATAATGGCAAGATTTACGTTTCTGGTATTTTTACATCCTACAACGGAACATCCCGAAACCGCGTAGCCCGCCTCAACAGCGATGGTACCCTGGATAATGCTTTTGATCCGGGAACCGGAGCGAACAACATTATTTTTACTTCCGCACTGCAAACCGATGAAAAAATTATTATTGGTGGCGGTTTCACATCCTATAACGGAGCTGACAGGTACAGGATTGCACGTATCATGAATACTGTGGTAGTGGGTCTTGACGAAAATTCTTCAGAAAATGAGATGTCTTTATATCCAAATCCAACGAGTGGCCTGATCAATCTGGTATCCGCCAAAAATTTGGAAAACGCCTCATTAATTGTTAAGGATGTTGAGGGCAGGGTTATACTGGAAAAAGAAGGAATTAATGGTTCTCATTTTTCCTTTGACATTAGTGGTCAGTCAAAAGGTATTTATTTCATTGAGATCATTCAAGAAAAGGTTGTTTTGAGAAGCAAAATCGTAAAAAATTAGTGTGAATATATTTTCCTTGGGGAAAATTAATTCATTAGTGTAGTTTTATCTATTTTTTGTAAGTTTGCAAAGCATAATTAAATTAATAAAAAGAAATATGAAAAAAATTACTGTTCTTTTAGTCCTTCTCGCAAGTGTTTTTGTATTTAACAGTTGTAAAAAAATTGCCGGTTGTACCGATCAGGCAGCACAAAATTATAATGCCGATGCCAATGAGGATGATGGGTCATGTACTTATCTGGCTATTGGCGACAGTTATCAGGGAGGTAAAATTGCTTATATTTTGCAGCCCGGTGAAACAGGTTATGATGCCAAAGTGCAACACGGACTGATTGCGGCACCCACTGATCAGGATACAGCAGCCGGATGGGGATGTGTTGGGACATTAATAAGTGGCGCTGATGGTACAGCGGTTGGTACCGGTAACCAAAATACCATTGATATTGTGGCTGGCTGTAGTGCGGCCGGAACGGCTGCAAGAATATGTTCCGACCTCGGTTTGGGCGGTTATACTGATTGGTATCTTCCAAGTAAAGATGAACTGCAGAAATTGTATCTGAACAGAGCACAAATCGGTGGGTTTGCCACATCGTTTTACTGGAGTTCCTCAGAGGCCACCGCAAACGAAGCCTGGTGGTATTCATTTTTTGATGGAGGCGCTTATGCTTACAGCAAATCTACTCCGATACGGGTTCGGGCTGTAAGGTCTTTCTAAATATATTGAGGAGGATATGCCGGACATTTGACTCATACAATCCTTTAAACTATGTCAAAAATCAGACAATTAAAGGATTGTATGAGTTTTAAATAATTTTTTTTCGAGAAATATTTTTTAGAATTAATAAAATTAGTATCTTTGCACCCTTAAAATAAAAATACAGATATCATGGCAAAGAAATCGAAAGATGCACGCATACAGGTTATTCTGGAGTGTACTGAGCATAAAAACAGCGGTATGCCGGGGACATCACGCTATATAACAACAAAAAACAAAAAAAATACCCCGGAACGTATCGAATTGAAAAAATATAATCCGATACTGAAAAAGGTTACTGTTCATAAAGAAATTAAATAAAACTCCCAAGAAATGGCAAAGAAAGTTGTTGCAACGTTAAAAACATCTACAGGTAAGGATTATGCAAAGGTTATCCGTATGGTGAAATCTCCCAAAACAGGAGCTTATTCTTTTAAAGAAGAAATTGTAGCCAATGATAAAGTAAAAGAATACCTCGCAAAGAAATAATCATTCATCTGATATGAAAAGAAACAAGCTTTTCTGTCTGAGAAGCTTGTTTTTTTTTAATACAACGGAAAATGGGAATATTCAGTTTTTTCTCGAAAGATAAAAAAGAAAGCCTCAACGAAGGCCTTGCCAAAACCAAAGAAAGTTTTTTTTCCAAGCTTTCCAAAGTGGTTATCGGCAAATCCAAAGTGGATGATGAGGTGCTGGATAATCTCGAGGAAATTCTGATATCCTCTGACGTTGGTGTGGCCACAACACTTAAAATCATTGAGCGAATTGAAAATCGTGTAGCTAAGGATAAATACCTGGGTACAAAAGAACTCGACCAGATACTAAAAGATGAAATTACTGCCTTGCTGACAGAGAATAATAATGAAGAATTCAGCGATTTTGAAATTCCATCAGAAAAAAAACCTTTTGTCATTGTTGTCGTGGGTGTTAATGGCGTGGGTAAAACGACAACAATTGGCAAATTGGCTCATCA
>DAOOWO010000372.1:0-2669 GCA_035371225.1 Bacteroidales bacterium
CGACAAGCTAATGGGCACAGTAACCCGGACATCCTTTTGCTTTTCAGTGAATGACAATTCGTTATTCGTATCTCCGATGGGGCAATTATTGACCATGACAACAATTTTATTAAGATATCCGTTGCCGGATTTGTCAACAGCCTTGATTTCGAGGGTTATCTGCGAATCTGCTGAGATACCCTGAAGGGCGTCAGCATTTATAACAACAATTTCAGGATAGTCTGCGCCAATTTGATTTGCTGAAGAGTCGGTATTCATCTTTTTCAGCCGTTTCAGAAAAGCCTGATGATAAGCCCGGATAAGATTATAGTCGGAAGACCCCAGTGTTTTCATAACCTCATCGGGCCGGTTGTATATCACATCCCACTGATGAAAACCATATATCCTGTTGTTGACCTTCCAGGCAAGGTATTTTAAAGCTTCCAGGCTGCAACGGTATTTTCCGTTTTCTAATAAGCACACATATCCATGATCCTCAATAGCAGTCAAGAAAAATTTAACCTCACGTTGTTTTTTCTCATAACACAAAATTTCCAGTTGATTATGGGCAAAATACTTGTCGTCAAAACAGAAAAAGCAATGAGGCCGTTCTGACGGGCAAATCCTGTTGATCATCTCTCCGGTAGCCACATTCCAGAGTATCATTTCTTTGGCGTCTTCGGAAAACGACATCATTTCGGAACCATCCTTGCTGAATTCGATAGTGTACGCTATTCCCTGATGGCCCGAAAAGGTTCTGATGTATTTTCCCGATTCGGGATCAATCAACTGTATATTATTCGCGGTATCAATGGTAATAATATAATTATGAACCTCATTGTAATCAACAAAAGTGAGGGTGTGGCTGTCCGGAGTAGAATAAACCAATTTCCAGGTATTTATATCCCAAAGGCCGACTTTCTTTGAAGAAGACAGGCTGATACCGTGCTTTCCGTTTTTGCAAACCCTGAAATCTTCAATATATCCTTCTTCGTCTTTCATTTCATTATCGAAATGATGTAAAAGCACCCATTTTTCTGCACACCATATTTCAGGCTCCATGCCTATGTATCTAATCACCAACTTCTTCCCATGATCGGTCCATGCGGCTGATGAAAGATGTACAGCGCTTTTATGAAAAAGTTGTTTGCAGGTTTTAGCATCAATCACCGAAACGCATCCCCAGTTTGAAATGAGCAGTTTGCTGCTGTCATCATTAAAAGCACAATTGGTAAAAGGCAGTTCAAAATTCTGATGCAACTCATCATCCACGGCTTCTGTGATATTAACAGACTTTTCGCTGTTCAAGTCCCATACCGTTGCTTTACAGCTATCATAAAAAACCGTAACAAGTTTCTTGCCGTCACGGAAAAATGCTGCTGTGCCTCCCCACACTTCAGGCCTCCACGCCGAATCTTCCATAAGGACGGCTGCCGGTGTCCCGTTGGTGATATTCCACACCCTTGCCGATTTGTCATCATGGGTGGTGGCAAGAAAATTTTTATCCGGACTTAATTGTATATCCGTGATTTTTGGCACCCGGCCGGTTAATTTTCTCAGTTCCCTGCCAGTTTTCGCATCATGCACACTCGCAAAGTTTTGAAAACCACTGGCAGCAGGGACTCCATAGTACACATAGTATCTTTTATCGGGACTATATGCCTCCATAGGTTCCTGAGATTCTTGAAAGTTTTCGTCCGTTCTTAAAAACGTGCCGGTGAACGCATTATACACGCGTCCCTGATCACCCTTCACTACGATTTCCTTACCCGAATTAATAAAATCAAATTCAGGTTCCCATTCCTGATATGTGATTTCAAACAACACCTTTCCATTTTCAATGCTGACGGCCTTCACAAGCTTTTCGTCGTAAGCAGCGGTCAATAATGTTTTACTATCGGGGCTGAAAACCATCCTTCGTATCCGTTTATCATGACATTTAAGCTCCTTGACCAACAACCCGGTTTTGAGGTTATAAACAGCCAAATTTCCTTTTCCTGTAGCCACCGCAAGTGTTTTACTTTGTGGATCTGAGGTAAAAACTCCTGTAAAGCATTTCTCACATTGAAAATCATATTTAAGGACTCCCTGAGGCAAGGTCCAAACCTTAATAGAATTATCATTGGAGGCCGTAATTGCCAGCCTGGAATCATCGGTAGATTGAATCCTGTTTACATAATCAGAATGTCCATACAGCACGGAAAGCAGTTTTCCGCTGTATGCATCCCATATTCTGGCGGTTTTATCCATAGATGCGGTCATAATGTATTTGCCGTTTTTTGAATAAGAGGCGTGCAATATGCCATTGGAATGACCTGTGGGTAATATTAGTTCCGGCATCTGGCAATATGTTATCAGCGGCCATTGTATGAATAAAACAATTATCAGGAATAACTTTTTCATTTGTTATGCATTATGCTGATAATGATAATATTTTCCTGTTACTTCAGGTTTTACGATTTAGATTTTTTCCAGTTTTTTTCAATTTCCTGTTTCAGCCATGCTTCTGCTTCGGCTTTATTCCTGAGCCCTCTATCTTTCTTTATTTCATCAAGGCTCACAAAATGTTCGGCCAGTTCATCAAACACCTCTTGTTGCTTCAAGCCCATCCGTTTCAAATGCTTCACGATATCGCTGAAAAAATAAATGCAGAACGGATTCACTTCAGGATAGGTGGATTTATTGCTTGC
>DAOOWO010000373.1:0-2655 GCA_035371225.1 Bacteroidales bacterium
CCCATAGCGGTAGCCGGCAGGCTGAGGATGGCATAAAAGGAATTGGTGAGTTTTTTCTGTATGGTCAGCATACACGGCGGGTTTAAGTTGATTTTTTTGACTTATTTATGTAACTCCAGTATTGTAGTGCTTTTGGGTGCTGCTTCTATCTGGTCAGTCCGGTCAAGCATGGCATCTGTCATGATGTTCCTGGCTTTGCTGTACTCCTTGATCATTTCGGCAAAACGTGCGGTTTCCACTATTTTTTTTTCATTGTTTTGGTTTACAATCACCATGATAGTGTTGTTGTCATCGTAGCGGAAATACACATAAATACCGTTGGCAGGAACAAACTGCATCAGATTTCCGTTTTGCAACACCGGGTTTTCTTTGCGGTATACAGCCAGTTTGCGGAAATAGTTATAAGCTTCGTTTTCGACCTTGTTTCTTCCGCTGCTGTTGAATTTGCTTACGCTGTCCTGTGCCCATCCGCCGGGAAAATCCATCCTTAGTTTTTCGTCAGGAGGGCCGGAATTTTTCATCAGGATCTCGGTGCCATAATACACAGTGGGGATGCCGCGCATGGTGAGCAACAGGCCTATGCCCATTTTAAATTTTTCGAGGTCTTCGCCTATCACGCTAAAGAAACGATTCTGGTCGTGGTTGTCTAAAAAGATGATATTGCGTTGGGGTTCCTGGTACAAAAAGTCATTGGCAAGGCAATAATAAATGGCTGCCACCCCGTCGGTCCATCCGAAATCCCGGGTGAGCGCATTGTTGAAGGCATAAAACAGTTGAAAATCGGTAACTCCCGGTAATTGAGGGTCGTACTTACTTTTCAGACCTGTATTCTTTGTGTAATATGCTTGATTGGCCAGGCCGCTCACCCAGGTTTCTCCAAAAATCCCTAATCCAGGGTATTCATTCAGCACAGCCTTTGTCCACCGCGACATAAAATGCTGGTCGGGATAGGTGTATGTATCTAACCTTATCCCATCGATGCCGGCATATTCAATCCACCAAAGTGTATTTTGTATAAGATATGTGGCCAGCAGCTCGTCCTGCTGGTTCAGGTCGGGCATATGCTTGTCGAACCAACCGTTGGAAAATGTGGTTTTGTCAGCCGATGAAGCATAAGGATCCATAAGGGTAACGTCACGATAGTTGGTTTTGGTATAAGTTTTAAACCGGTGTATCCATTGTTGAGAGGGCAAATCGCGGTACATCCAGCTTTGGTCGCCGATGTGGTTAAAAACCATGTCCATCACTATTTTTATTCCACTCTTGTGGCATTTTCTCACAAAATCAGCATAAAGCTGATTGTTTCCCAGGCGCGGATCAATCTGATAATGGTCGGTTACGGCGTAGCCGTGGTAGGAAGCAAAGGGCTGGTTGGTTTCAAATACCGGTGTGAGCCATAGTGCCGTCACGCCAAGGTCGGAAAAGTAATCCAAGTGATTGATGATCCCCTGGAGGTCGCCGCCATGCCGCGAAAACAAAGAATCTCGGCAAAATTGCGCATCCTGCATGCCTGCAATTTTATCGTTCAGGGTATTGCCGTTGGCAAACCTGTCGGGCATAAGCAGGTAGATTAAATCTGTGCTATTGAGCCCCTGATGGCTGTTATCCTCAGATTTTCGGTCTTTTAGTTCATAAGCATATTGCAAGGTTTGTTTGCCTTTGACAAATGTGATGTTGAATTTTCCCGCTGGGGCTTCATGGCCTATAGTCAGCCGCAGGACGAGGTAGTTGGAATTGTCGGGTTTGATGATCGAGTCAAGAGATATATGATTGTTATTCAATTTGATGGAATAATCCTGTATGTTTTGGCCCCGGATTAGTAATTCCAGCCTGGGATTTTTCATGCCCGTCCACCAGCATGGCGGGTCGCATCTTTCAATGGTCAGACTTTTTTTCTGTGCCAAAGCGGCTTGCGCTGTAATCAACAAAAAAATAAGTAAAGGAAGAAATAGTTTTTTCATGATAAGAAAAATAGTGCCAGAGTGTCAGTATTTTTTTTTAAGGATTTTGGACCATCAGTGGATTTCCCGACATCTCTTCCTGGGGAATCTTGAACAGCAGGCTGGGATCATTCCATGGCACGTTGTTCCTTTCGTTCATTTTCATCCTTTTGAGGTTGTGGTAACGGTCTCCTTCGGCTATCATCTCCCTTCGGCGTTCCATTCTCACGCTGTCGAGCATGGCTGCCGGATCAATGGTTTCTTCCACCCAGTTGGTTCCAAAGGCTCTTGATTTCACCGCTTTATAGTCTTCATATGGTGTTCCTGATGGATTGCCGGTGAGCAGGTCGGATTCCGCCCTGATCAGGTACATTTCGGCAAGACGCAACACAGAAACGTTGTATGCCGGGTTCGACGACGGCGGGTTAGCATATTTGGTGATGCTGATATAGCCGCTGAATGTGTTGACACTGATGTATTTTACCCGTCTGATGTCTAAAGGGCTGTATATTTTTTTCAGGGTGTCGGCACCCGAAAACAAGGCCTGTGATCCATCGGAAGGCTTGTAGTTGTATGTGATGGCGTTGCTCTGGTCGGTGGTGATGTTGACCAACTGAAAAATGGATTCATTGGTGGCCACGTCGCCCGAAGTTTGAAAAACTTTTTGGATATCGGCATTGGCATTAAGTGAATATCCGCCGGTGCTGATGACTTC
>DAOOWO010000374.1:0-2605 GCA_035371225.1 Bacteroidales bacterium
CGCGATCATCGGTATTCTGGCGGCCATCGCCATCCCGCAGTTTGCAAGCTACAGAGCGAAATCTTACAATACGCAGGCAAAGGCTGAATTAAAGAGCTTTTACACGGCATGTCAGGCCTATTTTTCAGAGAATCCCTTGCCTAGCACTACAACCTGCTCTTTGGCACTGGTCCAAAATACATTCAAGAATTCGGGTGCAGTGACCATTACTCCGGCTGGTGGTCAGAACATGGAAGGGACTACCGCTGCTCACAATGCAGGTAACACAACTTATACGATCACCAATGGAACAGTAACACCTTAACCCTGCTTAAAACAAATTTTAAAAAAAGGCTGGTTTAAACCAGCCTTTTTTGTGTGTGATGGTGTTCAGGTATGCTTTTTTTAAAGCCTGGTTTTTTCCCGATGAAACAGGAACGGTCGGCTCAATGAGAATCATTGCAAGCCATCATCAAAAAATAATCATTATTTTTTTATTGCTGCTGCCGCTTGTTGTTTACTGGAATATTCAGAACTTTGGATTTATCAATTATGACGACAATCTTTATGTAACGGAAAATGATTCGATTCAATCCGGTTTATCCATTAGGGGGCTTGTCGGGGTTTTGACGGATACGAGAACCGGTAACTGGCATCCCGTGACGATGATTTCTCATGCAGTCGATTGGGAGTTGTTTGGACAGAATGCCGGCGGTCATCACTGGCACAATTTAGTTTTACATGCCATCAATACAGTTTTACTATTTTTGCTGTTGAATCAGATGACCGGTGCAATCTGGCGCAGCGCGATGGTGGCGGCGTTGTTTGCCATTCATCCGATCAATGTGGAATCCGTGGCATGGGTGTCGGAACGTAAGAATGTTTTGAGCACATTCTTTTGGTTTTTGACCATGCTGTTTTACGTTTGGTATGTTCGGAAGCCGGGGTGGAAGCGGTATTTGCCGGTATTTGTCTGTTTTGCTTTGGGTTTAATGTCGAAGCCGATGCTGGTGACGCTGCCGTTTGTTATGCTGCTCATGGATTACTGGCCTCTGAATCGCACAGCGATTGATACGCAAAGTAAAACGGAGGAGCCTTTGCCTCTACAATCTGCAAAAGCAAGATTAAGTTTTCTGATTCTGGAAAAGATCCCGCTCTTTATCTTAACGGGAATCTTCGGCCTATTAACTTTATGTACACAAAATAAAGTTGGGGCGATGGTAAAAATAGATTTACTTCCGCTGCCTCAGCGGATTAGCAATGCTATTATTTCCTATGGGCTTTACATAAAGAAAATGTTCTGGCCGATGGATTTGTCAGTGTTTTATCCAAGGTATGAATCAGCGCTCTGGATAACTTTGTTCGTATTATCGCTACTCCTGCTCCTGTCTGTTATAGCTTTGAGGGCTAATCGAAAATACCCATATTTAATCGTTGGCTGGTGCTGGTATCTCGGAACGCTGGTACCGGTGATCGGACTTGTTCAGGTAGGTTCGCAGTCAATGGCCGATCGCTATGCATATGTGCCCTTTATTGGGTTGTTTGTAATATTGGTGTGGTGGATAGCTGATGTTGCCAGAAATATAGAATATCTCAACAATATTATGGTAATGACTTTTCTGTTGTTTGTATTTGGTCTATCGGTTCTCTGCTGGCAGCGATGTCAGCTGTGGGGGGATAGCCATGCATTATGGAATGATGTTCTTAAAAACCATCGGGTTGCATTTGCCTATAATATGAGGGGCTTAGCTCATGCTTCTCAGGGACAATATGGCTTGGCTTTGGCTGATTATGAGGCCGCTTTGAACATAGATGGTAAATTTTCGGAAGCATTTAATAATCGGGGAAACCTGTATGTTGCCATAGGCAAATACAATGATGCCTTGAAAGATTTCGAAGTGGCACAACGTCTTAAACCACAATTTGCTGATGCATATTATAATCGGGGAATCCTTTATTTAAAAAATCAGAAATTTGACGCTGCAATAAAAGATTTTACCCAAGCAATTTTTCTAGATGCGAATAACGCTGATTATTTCAACAACCGCGGCGTTGCTCTTCGTTTAAAAGGACAATACGAAAAAGCTTTTGTCGATTTCACTCAGGCGCTTGAGATCAACAGAAATATGGCGGAAGCATACTACAATAGAGGAATCATCCTAAGTCAATACGGGAGGCATGTCATAGCTCTTGCAGAATACAATCGGGCGCTAATGGTAAAACAGGATTATATTGATGCTATTTTCAGACGGGGAGTCTCGTATCTCTTTCTAGGTCAATTTGAAGATGCGGCTAAAGACTTTCGGCAGGTACTAAATAAAATTCCGAATCATCTTCCCGCGCTAAAAAATATGGGGCTTGTTTTGCAAGAGATGGGCAGATATGAAGAATCTGCTAAGCAATACAGAAAAATATTGCAAATAAACCCGGATGACCAAAATACGCGGAAACTATTAAAAGAAATTGTAAATTTGAGGGCGAAAGAAAATCCGGTTACCAAGGAGTAGTCAGTGGCAGACGTCATCGTCACCGCATATCAGAAAAAAATGATGGTTAGCGTTGGCTTGATTTTGCTGCCGCTTGTTGTTTACTGGAATATTCAGAACTTTGGATTTATCAATTATGA
>DAOOWO010000375.1:0-2577 GCA_035371225.1 Bacteroidales bacterium
CCGTTTCCTGTTTTGTGATGACCTATGACGGGAAAAAATTTGACAAGATAATCTTGAACGTCAAAGACGACCATCCTGCAATTTTAGCTGTGCACGAAGATACTGCGGAACAACGGATGTACTTTGGTACGACAAAGGGATTGATAGTTTATGATTTAAACAAAAAAACCTATACTGTGCATCCGACCGGAGGACATAATGTGTTGTTTATTGAAAGCGACAAATATCAAAGGAAATGGATTTGTACCAACGCGAAAATATATTTGTTTGAAAAAGATTCCATCCGGGAAATGGATTATCCCGGTTTTAAAAACGAAATCGGGGTGGTATCATGTAAAAGAGATTCCCGTGGCAATATGTGGGTGTCTTCCAAGACTGGCCTTTATCTTTATACATGGAAAAATTATATTAAAATTGCTGACGGGGAATATTTTTTTATCAGCCTTTATAACAACCGCTATATAATAGCCGGAAATGTTAATGGTTTTCTGTATATCGATCTGGATGCTTTTTATTCTTATAATCCCGATTGCTGCAAATTTTTCGATCGTAACAACGGCTTTGCCGGGATAGAATGCGGACAAAACGGAACCTGTATCGACAGGCAGGGCAATGTGTGGATACCTACCTCCGAAAGTGTGGTAAAATTTATGCCCGGGCGGCTTGCAAAAAATAAAGTTCCTCCTGCCCTTATTCTTTATTCTTTCGAAATATCCGGAAGAAATCTTGTGTGGGAAATGGCTGGCGATGAGTTGTATGATGATGACCAGGCCATACAAATAGATTATACATTTCGCAACATCAGGATAACCTACCGAGGCGTTTCGTATTCGTGTCCAGAAAAAGTACTTTACAAAACAAGATTATTGGGGTTTAATGACACCTGGTCAGCACCAACCGCCGAAAATAGCGTGGTATTTACCAATCTTTCGTATGGGCATTATGTATTTGAGGTTATGGCATGCAATGCCGACGGAGTATGGACGGAAAAACCTATGAAGGTGCATTTTGTGATAAAGGCAGCTTTTTGGCAAACCGAGTGGTTCATTACGATCATGTCGTTAATTCTCGCGTTTGTGATAGGTATCGTTATTTATTTAATAATGCGGGCCAAAAGAAAAAAAGAACTTCAGCAATTGGCAATAGAAAAAGAACTGATCAGTTTGCAGGTTAAAACGATAAATGCCCAGATGGATCCCCACTTTGTATTTAATGCCATCACCGCTATCGGCGCCGAAGTGCAGGAAAACAATGTGGAAAAGGCCTATACATATTTTGTTAAAGTGTCTAATTTGTTGCGCACTTCATTGCAAAACAACGAGAAAATTCTTCGTCCGCTGTATGATGAAATAGATTTTATTAATAATTATCTTACCCTGCAGAAATTCAGGTTTGGCGAACACTTTGATTATACGGTAAACGTTTCGGACAACATCGACATGAGATTTGAAATTCCCAAGATGTGTATACAAACTTTTGTTGAAAATGCTTTGAAACACGGGTTGGAGCATAAAAAGTCGCACGGGCGCCTGAAAGTTGAAATTACTATGGACAACCGGTATCTGGTAGCTGAAATTACCGATGATGGCGTTGGAAGAGAAAAAGCGGGGCAATTGAACACGAAATCTACCGGCGTTGGGTTAAAAACCCTGAAGAAGTTTTTTGATATATATAATTCATACAATACCGAAAATGCCTGCTTTGAAATCACCGATTTGTTTGATAAGATGGGAGAAGCTGCCGGAACCACGGTGAAACTAACCATTCCGCTGAGCTATAAATTTGTCGTTTAATAATAAAGAGAAAGTAAAACGCAGAAACAATGCGTTTACCTCAAATCAGGCATCGTCTTATCATCGTGTTTCAGCCAAACACCACATCTGTTTTGTCTGCAACGGAAAGAGTTATTTTTCGTCCTAAAATCAGTGCGCGGTTGTCGTCAAGATGCCCGGCGGGAAACCCGAAACACACCGGATAATCATAGGCTGACACATGTTCGGCGATGATTTCATAGGCCGTTTTTCCAAAAGGTATGGTGTTGTCGTTCATATTATTCATCCCGCCAACAATAAGCCCTGCAAGGTTTTGCAGCTTGCCGCTGCGTTTGAGCTGCACCATCATCCGATCGATGTGGTAAAGGTATTCTTCCAGGTCTTCGATAAACAAAATCTTGTCTTTGGTGTCTATGTCTGAAACAGAGCCGCTCAGTGCATACAAGATGGATAAATTACCGCCGGTTATTATTCCGCTGGCAGTTCCTGTCTTATTCAATTCATGGCAGGGTGCTGAATAGGCGATGGGTTCACCTGACAAGGCTTTTCTCAAACTTTCTAAAGCTTCCCGGGTATTGTTTTCAAAATTCAGCGGCATGGTGCAATGCAGGGTTTCTGTTTCAAATAGGTTTTGGAGGTGCGAATGAAACACAGTAACATCGCTGTACCCGGCTATCCATTTAGGTTTTTTTTTGAATTCTGAAAAATCCAGACCGTCAATTATACGCATGGTGCCATAACCACCCCGTGCGCAGATGATGGCTTTTATTTCATGGTTGTCCAGCAGCTCCTGAAAACCGCTGCG
>DAOOWO010000376.1:0-2557 GCA_035371225.1 Bacteroidales bacterium
CAAGGGAATCATACCAACAAATGAACTGCGGAGTGAACGTAACAAAACCACCATGCAGATAAAAATGAGTACCAATGCAAGGATAAGGCTTTGCAACAGGTTTTTCATCAGGCTGTCATCAAAATTGGAATAGATGCCGGGCATGCCGGTTTGCGTGAAACTGACCTCCGGCGAATTTAATTCCGAAAGCAGGTTGTTGACAGAGGAAAACAGTTCTTTATACCTTTTTGTTTCCACATTTCGCATATATGCCTGTATTATAGCCTCGGTTTTATCCGCATTTATCATTTGTTTCAGCATTTCGTCGCCTTCGATAAGAAACAACAGGTTGGAGACCTTTTCCCTGGTGTCGGGGAGGCATTTGCCTTCGCCCATGCAGTCATTCATTTCTTCCAGAAAATCTCCCACGTAAGACGCTTTCCTGATCTCGGGCTGTTTCTCCAGGTAATCCTTTACTTTCTTCATCTTAGTCAGGGTGGCCGGATCCTGAATGTCGCCCCTGACGCGCACCATGATAGGTAGCGAACCTCCAAATTCATTATTCATGATGGAAGCGGAGATACGGATGTCGGTGTGCGGTCTGAAATAATTCAGGATGTCAATTTTGTTCTTCAGAAAAGGAATACCAGCGGCCATGAGCAATAAAAATATGGAGGATACTACAAGTATTTTCCTGGGATGAGTAATTATGATGTCGGCCAGTTTTGTGAGAAAAGTGTCGAGCGGGTGGTATATTTTGTACCGGGCATTTGGTTTATGTATTTTCTCGACGGGAAAATATGACAGCAGTGCGGGAATAAAAGTAATGGAAAGGATAAGGATAAACAACACGCCCAGGGCGGCAAAAACGCCGAATTCAAAAATAATTGTAAGGTATGCCCCAAAGATAAACGATAAAAAGCCCATCACGGTGGTAATGCCCGATAGCAGCACGGCGGTTCCTATCCTGCTCAACGCTTCTGCCGATTGCTTCATTTTATCTTCGGGCGTGCGTACCACCATGCGGAAACGGTTATATACGTGTATCCCGTAAGCACAGCCCACCGAAAACAACACCACGGGGATGGCATCTGATATGGGCGACAACCGGATATCAAAAATGCTCATCAGTCCCATACTCCATATAACCCCCATTCCCACACCGATAACCGGCACCAGTACTCCCCTGAACGATCGAAAACTGGCAAACAAAATAAGACTCAACATAAGTATGATAAGAGGCGTGAGCAGCAACAGATCTTTTTTGACAAAATCCATGATACTTAATAGCTGGTAGGGTAAACCTTCGAAATAAAATTTTTCGGGAAAGTTTTTCGAGGCAACCATGTCCTTGATATTTTTTGAAACCTGGTTTTTATCAAAATCAGGACTAAACTTACAGATAATCACCGTGTACCGCGAATCGGAAGATACCAGATGGCCTTTATATAGCGGTTTTGACAGCACATATTCTTTTATTTTTGTGCATTCTTCGCGGGTGGCAGGCAGCTTGCTTTCATCAATAAGCCGGCCTATTTCAAATCCATCCTCTGTTTTTTTAATATCCAGCACATTCGTCAGGCTGATCACATATTCAATGCCTTGAATTTGTTTGGCACTATTGGTTAGCTCATTGATATGCCTGATGGTTTCCACGGAAAAAACTTCATTCTGGGCCTTCACGATGATAATACCCATTAAATTGGATGAGTAGTTTCTTCCTATTTCATTATATCGTGCTACCACCGAATCATTTGCAGGGAGGTATGTAGTAATGTCGGCATTAATCTTTATGTCTTTCAGAAAAAATGCCATTACGGCAGTAATCATCAAACACACTGTGATGACCAGCGCCCGGTACTTTATCACAAATTTTGAAAATGATTTCATCTTTTTAAACTGTTAGTTATTATCATCAACCACAACAATTCCGTAAAAAAGTACGTCCAGCAATTGGTCGATGTCGCTCTCCATTTTTTTCAGGTCGGTTTCTTTCGAAAAACTATATTCAAATCCTTTCATGGCAATAATGATGGCGTTCGCGGTAAGAGAAATGTTCCGGCTTTTAAATTTCCCCTGTTCAACACCGTCTCTGATGATGTCCGAAATAAGTTGCAGCTCCAGGTTGTCGTATTGTTCCCTTATTTTTTCAATGACCGTAAGGTTTTCGACATATTCCTGCTGTATGGCGCCATAAAAATTAACCAACTGGTGATACAATTCCATGCGCTTGATAATATATCGCCGTAATTTTTGCTGAGGACTTTTTTCTGATTCCAAAGCTGAAAATAATGCGTCGCCCATTTGTTCAATCTCAAAGGCAAGTACTGCTTCAAATAGTTCAAGTTTACTTTTATAGTAATAATAAAGTGCACTTTTGCCTTTGCCCACATATTGTGCAATATCATCCAGCGTGGTTTTTTTGTAACCATATTTGCTGAAAACTTCCTGTGCCGCCTTCAGAATAGTTTCTTTTATTCCGATATTGTGACTGTTGCTCATGAATTTAGCCTGAATATTCGACTATTTTACTCTATTGTTCAAAAATACAATATTATTATCAGGAAAACAAATTTTT
>DAOOWO010000377.1:0-2547 GCA_035371225.1 Bacteroidales bacterium
AACAAGGGTGGCTTCGATAAGCCCCATATCTATAGCCTGACTGACGGCTCCAATGGTGTGTGAATCGTTAGCATAGGCGGCAACCAGGTGTTTCTTTTCTTTGTTTTTCAGCAAGTCGAACATTTGTTCCAGTTTCGTAATAGGCATAATTATTTTCCTTTCGGTTTTTTTTATTGATTTATAAATTTATTTTGAATAGAATTCCATCATTTTTTCTATAGCCAGCGTGCATACAGGGCAAAAGTTGTCCACCGAGATTGATTTCATGGTGCAGTCGTATGCGGGGCGATAAACGCCTTTGTTTACATAGCCGCCGCCTTCAAAAACTCCAACATTGCCTTTGTATTTTGGATCGTTGGGAGTAGGAACCGGAGTGTTTTTATCGATGAGATTTTTCCATTTGGAATCGAAATTTACCATTGTGGTTAGGTTGGGATCGGGGGGCTCCACATCCAGCGGATAAAAATCATTGTATGAGGTTTCTGAATCATAATATTCATCGCCGAGACCGGCAAAGGAATGGCCAAACTCGTGGGTGAAGATATATTCCGCGTAAGGGTTTTTATTTACGCTGACGGCATAGTGGTTGTATATTGCCCCACCGCCGTATTTATCGGAGTTGACGATAATATATATCTGGTCGTAGGGCGCGTTGGAAGCCACATCGCGTAGGTCTTTGTTGTCGGATGTCATCAGGTACCTTTCTGTATCGAAGGTATAGAAACTGGAACCTACCAGGGTGTTTTTCCAAACGCCTTTGCCCGGGATGTCGGTACCTGATTCCTTGGATGGCGCTTTGATAGCCCAGATGTTGAATTTGTCTTTGTTTTGTTTATAAGGCCGGGCATTAAACAGGTATTCTGCAAATTTTTCGGCATCGCGGATAAACAGGTCCATTTCTTTTTCGGTGTATCCTTCGGGTATTACTACAATATCAACCTTAACTGCAGGGTTGCCCGAGTTGAGAATGTCAATTTTGGGGTAGGTCTGCCGCCGTTCTTTGATGATAAAATAGTTTTTGGGATTGATGGCATATTCAAATTTTTTTTCGAAGATGCCTTTTTTGTTTCTTGTATAGAATTCGCATTTGACGGGCTTTTTGGGAAAAGGCATGGTTACTGTTTCCGAAAAAGATTTGAACGTGGTTTTTGCTTCATTGGTGGTTTGCCATTCCGAAAACAAGGTATTATAAGTGTATGAGTATATCAGCGTATTGCTTTCCGTATCGTACACCAGAAATTTGTATTTTCCGTAATTAAAGATATCGATGAGGTTGACTTTTGATCCTCCCCAATAGGGTTCCTCTATCAGTTCATCAATGGAGTAAATGTCTGTGGCATCGTTGCCGGTATGAAAGTAGTCGATACGCAGGGTTTTGTTTTCAAAATAGTCGTCGAAAGCCGCCTGAAGACTAAAACTCCACAGTAGCATTACAATGAAAAGAAATTTTTTCATGGTTGTTTTTTTAAAATTATCCGTGAAAATAATATTTTTTCGAGATATGGAATGAATCCATAATGATTTTTGGTTTTTTTACTTATGATTTGGGTTAAAAAAAATCCAAAACCAGCCTCAGAGTTTTTTACTGACAAGTTGCCGGAGATTTTGCCTGTTGATAAAATCTATTACTACTTTTTTATGGCATTGCATTCATACAGCCGCTATCAGTACAAAAGGATTAGCTTTTATAAATGGTTTGTCTCCAAAACATTCTTAGTCATTTTTTTTCGCTTAATGCATTACCATTATTTTTTGCGTTTTGGAAAAATTTCCGGAACGGACAGTCAAAAAATAAGTTCCGGCCGGCAGCGAGCTGATATCTATGCGCAGCATCCTTGATCCCAGGTTGTTTTCTGTAACATTCCGTACTTGTTTTCCCATCAAATCACAAAGCGAAACTGTTGTTTCTTTGTTTTCGTCATGTTGCATTTGCACAAAGACATAATCTGTAGCCGGATTGGGGAAAACGATAGCATTGGTCTGGTCTGACTTTTCAATGGCGGTGGCTGTGGTATTGATGTAAAACTTGTGGGGATCGGGTTGTCCGATGATGGGATGTGACACATTACGCGGCGACTGGTCGGAAGCATGGATATAATAAACGATGGTATCTCCGGCCTGCTGCTGGGGTATGTTGGCAGTCCAGTTGTTTCCTGCGGTATTCGTCATGTTGATTTTGGTCCAGGTACCCCAGGAACCGTGATATACGCGGTACTTTACATATACCGAATCGGCTTTGAGGTTGCTGCCGCTAAGGGCATAAATGCCTGCATTAACGGGGTATTGGGTAAGCAGTGGTTTCTCGCCCAGAAGCGGCTGGTGGCTGATGTATAACATGCCTTTATCGGCTAATTCGTGTGTGCGGCAATGCAGGGCATCGGTTGACTGCCATGAGTTATATGTGATACCGTGGATTTCATAACCCGGCATAGCATACTGGTACATAGCCAGCGCATTATTGTCGTAAGTGAGGCTGGTGCCCCCCTTGGTAGGAACAAATACTTTTTTGTTCAGATCTTTTAGGTTATTAGCAATTTGAAAGAACTT
>DAOOWO010000378.1:0-2529 GCA_035371225.1 Bacteroidales bacterium
TTTTTCAAGCAGAAGACGGCATACGAGATTTTCAGCGCCGTCTAAAAAAGGTTTTTTAAATATGTTTGTCCTGCCGTCACTTTATAAAAGCGAAATCCCTTATGCAAGAATGACTCTTGCCGATTGGTATTTCATCATCACCATTTATTTGATGCCGACATGCTTCATTGGTTTTCTTCCAGATGCTTTCGTTTATATGCCCGGCATTATGGATTATCGATTTCTGACTTTCCTGCTTGCGTTGCTTCTACCGTTTATCGGCGCGCGTTCCAGCATTGTTGATTTTTGGAAGATACCGGGCATTAAAATCTTGAGCCTTCTTGGCATGACAGTGATTATACGTGCCTTCTGGACATATATCGAAGGAACAGACTTTTTTGAAATTGTCGCCGTTTTACGGTGGAACCTCATCTGGCCGTTATATGCGATGTGTGTTCTGCATTATGCCAGCCGTATTTCATGTGAAAGGCTATATGCCATCTTGCGTATATTTCTCATATTATTTTCCGTACATGTTTCTCTTGCGGCAATTTCATTAATTACCGGCATAGACTTTTTTCTTAATAAAAATGCCCTCATTAAAACTGAACAATTTATCGAAGCGGGGCTGTCTAATACTAATTTAAAATCTTTTCCACTGCACATCTTCACAGGCACAGCATTTCTATTCATTCTTTTTTTACGCGCTGAAGGAAAAAAGATCAAGAATCTTTTCTTCTTTGTTGCCATTGCCTTGCCTTTCTTGTTCACGCGAAGAATGTACTCCATCGTCCTGTCTTTTCAAACGGCGGTTATTTATTTCTTATCCGTTTTTACCAAAACGAATAGAATTGCACTCCGTACGCCCATTATTATAATCTTTATCTTTATGATTTTTTATACCATCGAACCATTACGATTTAATGTCTGGTTTGATAAAATATCGCCTGCTATTGAGGAAGGTATCGCCCCTGAAAATGTCGCAACATACGTCTTTAGGACAAAATTATTGGCTAATGCTTTTGAATCAGCCATTGAAAATAAAAGACTCATCTGGGGGCATGGATACGAACGCGAGTATGACATAACGAGAGAACGAGGCTATTCATATGCACTGGGAGAAGATGCGCCAATCGCTTCCGTTATCTTTTGCGAAGGGATGGCTGGATTAATTCTGAGGATATTGCCGTATTTAATTTTAATCTGGCATAATTTAAGAAGATTAATTTCAAATGACGAAATAAATATGCGGCTGTATTCATGTGCTGTTATAGGCGTTATTATTTCGCAAATACCGGCGTACCTGCAAACAGCCGCAATTACGCATTTTGAATATTTTTATGTGCCTTTTGCTATTGTGGAATTGATTATTCTAAAATTAAATAATGTAGATTATTCACCTGAATGAGATTGTATTGAATATTTTATTTTTAATAGCGACACCTAATATTTATGGCGGCACACCCAAAAAGCTTTTGGATATGGTGAAACATTCACGGAACCGTTGCGTTGTGTATTTTTGGTCAGAAGCTTACAATGAAAAAAATGCTCTTTTTCAAGAAGCGGGCGCAGAAACTTATACCGGCAACTACGGACAAAATATATTTAAGCATGTTCGGTCTATTATTAAAATTGTAGATAAGCACTCTATTGACATCATCCAAACGCAGTTTTCTTTTGGGGAAACTCTTGGTTATTTTGTAAAATTATTACGTCCGAAAGTTAAATTAATCGTTGCATTTGTTGGTCCATTGAATCCCCCGCTCATAAAAAGAATAATATTGAATAGATTCTACAAGCGTGTTGACGCGTTTATTTACATTTCAGAATATGTAAAAAAAGAAAAAAAGACCGTTTTTCCTGTCTTAAAAAAAAGACCGGGCAGAGTCATTTATAATGGCACAAGCCTTCTGCCACATTCCACAAAAGCGGCACAATTTACCGACCATTTTAAAATACTCGCCGTATCCGGTCTAGTTGACTGGAAAAACATTGAGACCTTAATTCGTGCCGTGGGCATTATAGTTCATGACATGAATTACCCTAGAATTGAACTGACGGTTATTGGCGACGGCCCGGAACGTGTTAATCTGGAACACTTGATAGCGGACTTGAAACTGAAAGAATACGTGGCCTTGCTTGGCTATCGGGAAGATGTGGGCGATTTCTTGCATACGAGCGACCTCTTTGTTCATCCATCTGTTGCGGAAGGTTTCGGCATCGCAGTTGCTGAAGCCATGATGGCAGGTCGCCCCGTTATCGCAGCCAATGCGGGGGCCTTACCCGAGTTAATTGTCGATGGCGAATCCGGCATGATCGTTGAGCCTTTAGATGCGCAAGCGTGGGCGGTGGCGAGCATGAAATGTATTAAAGAACCCGCATTCGCCGCAATAATTGCGGCTAACGGAAAAAATAGGGCTTTAAATATGTTTTCTGTTGAGCGCTTTGTTTCTGATTATGAAGCCATCTTCAAAGATGTGCTGCTTGGTCGAGTTTAATAAAAATGCGTAAACCAATTAGAATTTGTTTTGTTCAGCCCGTCCAGTCACC
>DAOOWO010000379.1:0-2519 GCA_035371225.1 Bacteroidales bacterium
TATCGGTGTCAGTTCGGGCATTTCATACGGGATTTTTTTGCTTCGGCTGTTGCCTGTTTCCGTGTTGGGTATGGTGGTCATTGTATTTGTTGTTCGCTTGGTGTATCCGGCTAATTTCAGGGATAAAAGCCCTTTACAGATGTATGGCAACGACTTTGAATACAATTTTAAATCAATGAGAATCTCAGTTCCGATATTTCTGGGCGTGGTGCTGCTTTTCTTTTTCAGCAACATTCTGGGCTTATCTATCCCGATGATAGCCTTGTTAGGGGGGTCAATGATACTGATTTTCGGCAAAATAAAGCCTTCCATGGTTATACAAAAAATAGACTGGGTATTGCTGCTGTTTTTTGCCTCTTTGTTTATCGTGGTTCACGGAATTGAAAAGGTGGGACTGATGCAGTTTGTAATCAGCTCCGAACCAATACACGGCGATGCCGGGGGTGTTATCGCCCTGCATGGTATCAGCCTGGTGGCATCGCAGATAGTCAGCAATGTGCCATTTACCATAGCTTTGTTGCCGTTGATGAAAACAATTTCTTCGGAAACCTTGTGGATTACCCTTGCCTCAGCTTCCACTCTGGCGGGTAATGCAACGATAATAGGGGCGATGGCCAACCTTATCGTGATAGAATCAGCAAAAAATCAACAAGTGAAAATAGGTTTTTTCGAGTTTTTTAAAGCCGGAATAATTACCACCATCCTCACATTTATCCTGTCAATTGGTATCATACTGCTGGAGATGAAGGCAGGGATGTTATAAAATATTACTTGCAGAGTTTAACCAGCAATTTGGCAATCCTCATCCCGCAACTGCCATAGGCATTGGTAATTCTTGCCTGCTGGTCTTTTGCTTCGGCGGTGGTGTTGCCTATGCCTTCCACCTTTTCGGCAATAATGGTGGCGAGGATATTATCCGGATTGGCGCTTTCCACAATATCCACCGAAAGATTGACTAATGTTTCTCTGTACATGCCTTTATTGTTGTATCCGGGGTCAATCAGGTTGGTATGTACCACCATCATGTATTTGGTGGTGTCGTCGGTAACGGCGGTCATTTTTAGTTTTTTTATATACATGTTAAACTGCTCGATAAATTTGGGCTGGTGGCTGTTTTTGAAATCGGCCTTCCATTTCGCAATAAACTTATCGGCATCGGCAGGTTTTCGGTATTCGGAACGTTTTTGTTTTATGTACAGGTCTTCCGTGAATTCACCAACTTTCATGTTGTCGTAAACAAAAGTAACCAGGATTTCTGTCTGACCTGCGATAACTGTCGCATCGCCCTTTATCAGTTCAACATCTTGTGCATGGCTGTATGTAAAGAAGCCGGTAAGAAAAAGCAGTACGAAAACTGATTTTAAAAATTTCATAGCGCTGATTAATTTAATTATTCGTTAATGATATGAATCACAAATCTACACTTTTTTTATAAATTTGTTATATTTGCGAAAGAAAAAAGTAGTAATCAAAAAACATACCCTTATGTGTAACCATGAAACTTTTTGTTGCCAGTATCCATGGCTCATTGCAATAATTATTATCCTTGCCTTGTTTGAAGCGGTGATGAAACTCATTGCTATGTGGCGTGCGGGCCGTAATAATCACCTGGCATGGTTTATCTGTATTGCCATTATCAATACCGCGGGCATTCTGCCTGTTATTTATCTGCTGACACACAAGAAAAATTCTGATCAGCAATAAATAATACCGATTCGATGGGTTTGTAAAGTTCAACAAAATTATTAATTTTGTAATTGGGTTGACAGGAACGGTGTTTTCTAAACCGGCACTAAATAAGTCTGTTGTAGTTGTATACGCTAATATTGATAATCGTCCATTAAAACAAAAGTCAAAAAACAAGTAAAGACAATTACAAAATGAAAAAACTTATCTTTTTATTATTTTTAATTTCTTCATTTAACTTGTTTGGACAGATACCAATGTTTAAATGGGTCAAGAAAATCCCGTTTGAAATAGTCTGTCAATGTGCCGACAACGAAGATAATATCTATATTGCCGGCAATTTCAGTGATACTATTCTTTTTGAAAATCAACTGATTTTCGCTAATGATAATGTAAGCAACGTTTTAGTCGCAAAATTCGACAGTACTGGGAATCTATTATGGTATAGGCAGTTTGGAGGTGCAGAGGGGGATTGGTCAGCAGATATTGAGTTGGATCATAATAACGATTTAATTATTACAAACTATTTTCACGGATCAACAATTTATTATGGAGATACCATAGATCCCGGGATGGATGTACATGGAGCAATAATTACAAAACTATCAAATAATGGAGAACTTATTTGGTATAAAGTCCCGGGATATAATGATAATGGTTGTTTCCATGTTTTCTTTTCAACTGTTGACCAGGAAAATAATATTCTTATTTCTGGTGATATTCAACATGGAAATGGAATCTTCACAGACACGATAATTCCTAGTTTAGGGTTAATCCCCGGTTTTGCAGCAAAGTATAATACCCATGGAGATTTTTTATGGGTCAGAAAATTT
>DAOOWO010000380.1:0-2510 GCA_035371225.1 Bacteroidales bacterium
CTTTGTAGAAAGTATCCCATGCATAATGGTATAATTCCTGGAGTTTATCAGGAGTCATATGTTTAGGCTGAATTACCACTTTGCCGGCGTTGAAGTTACTCCAGTCTTTATCGATGATGCGGTTTTGCCTAAGCAGGTCGTCGTATGCTTTGGTGTGCGGGAAAGGCGTTAGTACGGTAAATTCGGCGAGGTCAAGGTTGACTTCGAGCAGGAAGTCAATCAGCCGTTTAATGTCATCTTCGGTATGGTCATCGGTGCCAAGCAGGATAGTGCCTTCTACTGCAATGCCATGGTCGTGGTAACGTTTTATTCTGTTTTTAATATAGTCCGAAGTGTCGAATACGGCCTGATACACAAACCATGCTCCGGCTTTCGCTGCCATATCAAGCACTTCATCATCATCTTCGATAGGGTGGGAGCACCAGTTTTTCTTAAAGGGAATCATTTCGCGGAAAAGGTCGAGTTCCCATTGTTTGTCCTGTGCCAGTGAGTTGTCCACGATGAACAGCCTGTTGTTATCAATAGTGGCTAATTCTTCAACCACCTTGTCGATGGGGCGTGGTCTGAAGCATTTTCCGCCGAGGTAGGCCACCGCGCATGGATAGCAATTGTATTTGCATCCGCGTGAAGCATGGAAAAGGTCTACCATGCGCACTCCTTTGTGGTAATATTTTTCAGTGTTTAAAATACTTCTGCGGGCAGGACCAATGGTGTTTATATCGGGATGCACGGCAAGGTAGTTATAAACTTTTTGCAATTTATTGTTGGTAAAATCCTCGAAAACCTTTTCCATACGTCCTTCGGCTTCGCCAAGGAAAATAGCATCGGCATATTCCATGGTTTCTTCGGCGTGCAGCATGGTGGATATTCCGCCAAAAATCACTTTTTTGCCTCGTTTGCGGTATTCGGTGGCGATTTCCCATCCACGTTTTATCTGGCTGGTGAGCATCATGGAAATTCCAACAAAGTCTGCGTCGTTGTCATATTTAAGTTCGTCTACATTTTCATCGACAAATTCTACATCAACATATTCGGGTAATGCGGCAGCCATAACCACCGGCCCGTGAGGAGGCAGATTAAAAGTTGTTTGTCCTTCAAGTTTTTCCCATTTCGGGTAGATTAGTTTGAATTTTATGCGTTGCATGGATTCGTATTTTTCTTAGTTTATTAATAATCTGGTTAAGTATCAAAGATGATGTTATTATCTGCTTTTTAAATTGGTGTGCAAAGATAAGTCATTTTGATTTAACTTTTGTTACCGTTTGTATATTATCATAGATCTGATATGATGTTATTTCTCAATTTAATTTTTTTATTTGACATGCATATAAATGATAATACCGAGCATGAGGTCAACCACAAAATACTCAAGTGTTATTTATTTTATCCACCAGGTATTTCATCCCCAGCAATTCAGCACAGGTGGTTACCGAGCCAATGGTGACTCCCAGCACCCCATGCAGTATGATGCTCTGTCCGGTAAGAAAGAGGTTGGGTATTTTTGTCCTGGGCATGATGAGTGTTTTTAGAGGTTCATGGCAGTCCTTTACCACGCCATAAATTGAGCCGTCCACGGTTCCTGTATAATCTCTGAAGGTAAGCGGACTGGAGGTGTAATATTTTTTTATGGAGTTGCGGAAGCCCGGGTAGCGGATTTCTACAGCATCAAGCAGTTGTTCGGCTTTTTGGTGTTTAAAGGCAAGGTAATCCTCGCCGCGGTGTTCCACCGTTGTTTTTTCCCATTTTCTGACTTCATCCATTGACATATACGTGAGGATGGTGGCGCAGTCGGCATATTTTTGATGTTGTTCGCTGGAAGGTGTTATCAACAGATAGTTATATGGCCAGTCTTTTTCACTCACTTTATGCGAATTCCATACATTGTCGTTTTTATAGAAATATACGTTATGATTCAGGTATTCGAAGGAGTCTTTTTTAAAGACAATGTAAAGGATAAAATTGGAAGTGGTATTTTCCAGATTTAAGATACGTTCCCGGTAGGCGCTGCGGATTTTTGTCTTGTCAACCATTTCGATGGTTTTTGAGGGATGTATGCTGGAAATAATATTGGTGGCAAAAAAGGATGTTCCGTTGGTGAGTTTTACTCCCGTGAGTTTTTTGTGTTCAAAAATGAATTCCTCTACTTTGGATTTTTTTATGATAATGCCGCCATTCTCAATTATTGATTCTGCAAGGATAGTGGCAATATTTGAGCTGCCCTTTACCACCCGCCAGGAGCTTTCGATAAAGGAATTGTTGACCAGCGCATGCACATATAGCGGAGTCTTGTCGGGTATGCCCGCATAAAGCGGGTTGCTTCCGGCAATCACGTTTTGTAATTTGGGATTATTTGTAAGCGACCTGATATAATCGAAAGCATTTTCTGAAAACAGTTGTAGTTCTGATACCTGAAATTCATTTTCTCTAATACTGTAAAGAGGAAAATGATTACAAATATCTTTCAGTTTGCTGACGTACTTTTCCAGGACTTTTCTTTCGGATGGAAAATG
>DAOOWO010000381.1:0-2495 GCA_035371225.1 Bacteroidales bacterium
ATCATGATAATATAAATATAATCCCGCCATATATTGATTCGTGAACGTGTTGTTTTTTACCATGGTTTTATTCTCAAGCTGGCCAATGGCGCTTCCCTGGCCGTAAAGATATAAACCGTAAGAGCCGTATTCAACGATATTTCCATCGAAGGTAATCACCGAATCGCACATGCCGGCTCCGCTGGGAGAATAAACAACGGCCATATTGGTGGAGGTGCTGGTAGTATTCATCCCCGAAAGCATATTGTGATAGAAAGTATTATAAGTGGCATTATTGTAATACTTGACAACATTGGCATACGAAGTACCCCGTGCCGCAAGCGTAAGATTTTTAAAGGTGATATGGTCGGCCCCATTTAGAAACACAGTATAATTATCAGTGGCGCCGCTGGCGGCATATTGAAGCACTACATCATTGTAGTTGCCACTTGCCGATTGAAAAATAATTGTATTGGTTCCGCTGGTTCCTGGTATTTCGGGTATGAGGATTTGCTCCTGGTAAGTTCCCGGCAGGATATTGAAAACTACCGGCCCGCTTATACCGCAGTTTACCAGTGAATTCATAGCCGAAGAAAATGTTGTGAAATCACCTCCCGAACCAATCGTATATGTTCCGTTAAGAAAGCCCGAACAGGCATAAAAATTCACGCTTAGGGTGTCGTTGGCATGTACTTCGTCAAGGCTGTCGTTGGGGTATTCTGTCCAGGCCTTTACAGTATGGCTTCCATTGCCGACATTAATATTGCCAATGGAAAATGCGGTGGAGGTAACCTGTTCGGCCAGCAATCCGGTCCACACGAATGAGGGCTGTGGAACACCATTAAGTTCCCATGCGACGATGACTTTTTTCAGGGTGTCCTGGGCATAATTTTTAATCTGTACTTCAACAGGGTTGCTGACACCCGATAAAATAATGCTCACAGGGGACGAAAAATTTTTGACACCGGCATCTTCTGTGATTATATAGGTGGGCATGAAAAACCTGATATTGGGTCTGTATCCCTGGGTAGTGCCGCCAGCCAGCGAGCAGCCCGCACCGGAGGAGGCATTTTGTGTCCATGTTTTTCCTGCCGCATAGCTGCTCATTACCGGCGAGTTGCCCGAACCGGCCGTATTGTCGTAACAGATATTTATCAGGAGGTTACTAGTGCCATCCCAGACAAAGGGAGTTTGAAGAGCAATTGATTGCCAGCCGATATTTGATACCGTATATGTACCGGAAAAAACTGTTGTCCATCCCGCAGTTACGAAACTGCTCAGCGTGCTTATGTTAGTGTTTTGCATTTGTATGGTAAATCCATTCATTGCAATAGCCGAAGCGCTGGCTACATTAAATGCGATGGCATTGATAGGCCCTGCGATTCCACTGGCCGTGCTAATTTCTTCGGCAGTAAATAAAAATTGTGTTTTTGCATCGCTGGAAATTGTCGTGTAAGGGTAGGCCTGCTGGATTGATTCTGTTCCTATCTCAACGGCGGGAGTGTTTTTTTTGATATAAAACCAATAGTTCGGACCTTCTGTAATGTTGTGGGTTGGCGCATTATCGACAGCATACAGGCGGTAATTTATCCGGTTGGTATATGTAAAACTCGGGATAGTTCCCCGATAAGTGCTGTCGGCAATCCGGAGCATGGGAACGTACTGATCAGCCCCGTTGTTTACAGAATATTTTATGAAGGCAGTGTCTAACGCTGAGATGTCGGTAATCCAGGCTTCTATCTCAAAAGGGCCTGTATCATGGATGGTATCGGTAATTAAGGGAGCTATCATGGTAACTGCCGGTGGTATCAGTTCGGTGTTTGCTGCCAGCACTTCAATATCATCGATAAACCAGCCGTGGTTAAGGTTTGCCCCGTTGCCATTTCCATCGCGGAGCACAAATCTTATCCTTACATTGGCGTTGTTGCCTGCCAGAGTAGATATATTAAATACCTCATTTTTCCACCACGATTGGTTGGGCTTCAAATTGTTAACTGCAGAATTCCAATCAAGGGGGTAAGTATTGGCATTAAACTTATTCCCGCTGTTTACAAACTGCGAATTGCCAGGATTGATGTATTGTGTTCCTGTCAGTTTTGTCCATGGGCCGTTATTTATTGAAATTTCCACCTCTCCGGCATCAAGAAGTTCTACTTTGCATATATGCGAAAACCTTAGAACCACATTAGAATAGCCTGATGTGGAAAACACATTTGTTGTCAGAAAAGACGTATCATTTGCTGAAACAATATTTGAATCGCATCGGGCACCGGCATGAAATATTCTGGAATTCAGCGACCAGTTATAGAAAGCTCCCGAACTTGCCACACTATCAGCGCCATTTCCCGATAATTCAAAATTCTCATGAAAGACTTTTACCTGAGCCTTAATAGTCAAACTGAATAAAAGTAATAAAAACAGTGTATATCTCTTTTTCATAATACATGTGTTAATTATATTGAGAAACTGTTTGGATTTTAAAGAAAAATGAAACAATGTGTATAAATATGTTTATA
>DAOOWO010000382.1:0-2485 GCA_035371225.1 Bacteroidales bacterium
CCCTTTCGTCGGGCATTTTTTCAATGTACTCCTGTATAGCCTGCTATGCCTGCTGCTGTTGAAGATACTGAAAATGGTATTCGAAAAATACGACACCGGTCCATGGTATTTATCGCTACCGTTTCTGGCTACCTTATTATTTGCTTGTCATCCGCTGCACACCGAAGTTGTTGCAAACATCAAAGGCCGCGATGAACTGCTCTCGCTGCTGGGATCGCTCGCGGTACTGTATTTTTCCGTGCAGTATTTTATAAAAGAAAAAATGTCATACCTGATCCTGATATTTATTTTTTTCATTCTCGCAATGCTCTCGAAAGAAAATGCCATCACCATGCTGGCTGTAGTTCCTCTGACGTTGTTTTTTAAGTTTAAGAAACCTCTGAAAAATTACGTTTTTGTGATGCTGCCCATGATACTGTCATTAGCAGTCTATTTTGCCCTTAGGTATAATGCCCTGGGTTTTATCAACAGCAGCACAACCACCAAAGAACTGATGAATGATCCTTTTCTGTATGCAACAACTTCCGAAAAATTTGCCACGATCTTCCTGACATGGGGAAAATACCTGCTGCTTGTGCTGTTCCCCCACCCGCTCACGCACGATTATTATCCTTATCAGGTGGCACTGACCGGATTTTCTGATCCCCTCGTCATACTTTCCATCGTTGTGTATCTTGCAATGATTGTGTTCAGCCTTACCCGTATCTGGAAGAAAGATATTTTTGCTTATGCGATCTTGTTTTACATATTCACATTTTCGATCTCGTCCAACCTCATTTTTAACATAGGCACTTTCATGAACGAACGTTTCATGTTTGCTCCCCTGCTGGGTTTCATAATTGTTATTTCGTACCTCATCCACAAATACCTGAACAAACAAAACACCCTCCTTGCCGCGCGAATCATACTTATCGCACTGGTATCGCTGTATTCGGCAAAAACTTTCAGCCGCAATTTTGCGTGGCAAGATTCTTACACATTGTTCACTACTGATGTTGAGACCTCTGTAAACAGTGCAAAAGTAAACGTGGGTGCCGGCGAGGTGCTCCTTAAAAGCGTCAACGAAAAAACTCCCGATCCTGTCAGGAAAAAAATCTACGAAAAAGCCATCAGCTACCTGAGTAAAGGTGTTGAAATTTATCCGGGTTTTATTTCCGGATGGGTGTATCTGGGATACGGACAGCTTCTGCAAAAAGATTATAAGAACAGCCGGAGCTCCCTCGAAGAGGTTTTGAAACTGGAAAAAACAAATACTGATGCCATTAATTACCTGAATAACGGGGCGCTGGAATGTTTCAGAACCGGAGATTATCAGCAGTCGGAAGAGAACTTTAAAACGCTGGTAAAATATGTACCGGACAATACCGAATATGTGTACCTGCTTGCTGATCTGTATGCCAACACCAACCGTACCGACACCGCCGTACAAATGCTCCGGGATATCATCAGCACACGGCCAGGATACAGCAAAGCCTACAACAAACTCGGCGAGATATATGGCCGAATCTTACATGATTTCGGACAGTCACTCATATACTTGAATAAAGCCTATGAGTTGAATCCTGTTGACCTGGAAACCTTAAGAAATCTGGGGACCCTTTTCGGAATGCAGGGTAAATTCCAGGAATCTTTAAAATACCTGCTTGAAGCCGAAAAAGTAAAACCGAACGATAAGGATATCCTGAACAAATTATCTATTACCTACCGCAACCTCGGCAACAATGCTATGGCAGAATCCTATGCTGCCAGGGCAAAATAAATTCATTTGCCATGAAGCTAATTTCCAACTCTTGTGCCTCAACAGTGAGCTTAGGATAACCAATTATAAAATATAATCTGTGGTTAAAAAAGCTGATTTATTATCCCTGATAATATCACGGATAATAGTTTTATTGACATCGTTCTCTTTGGCTGCCACCAACGCCCTTATTGAAAAAACCCGCAGCGCATCTGACACTGACAACGTTCCTTCGGCGGAATCTTTACGGCCGGTAAACGGAAAAGTATCGGGGCCGCGCTGACATTGCGAATTCAGGTTGATACGCGATACCTGGTTAACCAGGGTGTCAATTAACTTCGCTATCTGATTGGCATCTTTACCAAAAATGCTTGCCTGTTGTCCATAATTTGAGTTGAGAACATAATTGAGCGGTTCGTCAATATCCTTATAACTTATCACAGGTATCACGGGGCCAAACTGTTCTTCCCTGTATATTCTCATCTTGTCATTAACATTATACAAAACCGCCGGAAAAAAACAGGATTTGTTATAACTGCCGCCACCCGGATTGATAACTTTGGCACCATGACGTAATGCATCTTCGACAAGTTCAGTGAGATATTCCGACTTTTTGGGCTCCGGTAATGGCGTAATTTGCACCCCTTCTTCCCAGGGCATACCGATTATCAGTTTTTCCACTTCCGCCGATAGCCGTTCACAAAAAGGTTCAGCAATTTCTTCGTGTACAAAAATGATTTTCAAAGC
>DAOOWO010000383.1:0-2478 GCA_035371225.1 Bacteroidales bacterium
AAGTAAATGCTGTCATAATAGTCCTTCAGGATTTCCCACTCGTCGTCTTTTATTACGGGTGTGAGTTGGTGCAGGTCGCCAATCATCAGTAGCTGTATGCCGCCAAAGGGTTTCGTACGGTTGCGGTACCTGCGCAATACCTCATCTACGGCATCCAGGATATCGGCGCGAACCATGCTTATTTCATCAATCACCAGCAGGTCGATACACTTGATAAGTTTGATTTTATTTTTGCTAAATTTGTGTTGATAGCCTTCGGCAATTTTTCCGGCTTTTTTTGCCCTGAGCACTTCGGGGATGGCAGGGGCGAAGTTCAGTTGAAAAAACGAATGTATGGTAACCCCACCGGCATTGATGGCTGCGACACCTGTTGGGGCAACCACAACCATGCGCTTAGGAGTGATTTTTTTCAGGTTATGCAGAAAAGTGGTTTTGCCGGTGCCGGCTCTTCCGGTGATAAAGATGTTTTTGTTGGTATATTGAACAAATTCTGTTGCCAGTCTCAGTTGTTCATTTTCACGGTATTCCATTCTGTATTTATTTTGTGAATGGTAGTAAGACTTGTGGTCGTGCTACCATTCGCATCGTTGAAATCGTTTTAGTCGTGCTGCCAAATATTTGTGCTACCAATTGCAAAAGTAGACAATAATTTATTTATATTTAAAAAAAATAAATAAATCATTAAAGCAAAATGATATTCCGGCTTTCTGATAAAATAAAAAACCGGACATTTCAGCCCGGTTTTTCTGAAAATAATCATTTGCTTATTCCTCTAATTTTTTTTGTTTGCTGCGTATGCGGTACGCCATAAGCAACCCCAGACCGCCAAAGATGAGTATCATACCGCTGTAAATGGCTCCCACCAACCCGCTATCGCGCGAATATTCAGTATATTCTTCTGTAACGGTGGGCGTGTTCTCCAGCTCTTCATCAATTTTCTTTTCAACAATTGCTTCTTCCGACTCGCGAACAGAATCATTGGTGATGACCAGTGTTTTTGATGATGAATCGCTTGTCGTTTTCACAGGTAAGTTATTCAAAATAACTTTCAGCTTTTCAGGGGAAGTGGTCTTGGTTACCTGATGAGGTTCTTTAGGAATCAACTGCACAATGATAATTGACAACACTATTCCGATACCGATACCAATGGACAGCAGCGCAAAACGCAACGTGCCAAAACGGTCTGTTTTCTTTTTATTGACCGGCTCCAGGCCTTTTTCAATCATTGCCATACGTTCGTCATTCTCGTATTTACGCAAAAAGACCAGCGTAGTGAAAAGTCCGAGGAATAATGTAATTGGTACTAATACTCCAAAAAATGTTTCCATGTTGTGTAAGTTTTAATTGGTTTTGTCAATATGACGACACGTTTTTTATCCCGGTTACAAAAGTACGCAAAATTTTTTTTGATTTCTTGTACATAGTTGATTTTCTATGTTTTGTGAAATTGTATATTTTCAAAATTAATGAAATATTTGTGTCGTATTGCATTTTTTTTGTAAATTTAAACAATTGTTGAGAAAATTTGTAACCATTTCATTACACCTGGCGTCTATTTGTTTAGTGTTATGAACGAGGAAGAAAAAATTATAATTGATAAATGTCTGGAAGGAGATACTGTTGCCTTCAGAAAGTTGGTGGATTTATACAGAAATTTTGCTTTTACCCTGGCCGTCAGGATAACAAAAAATGAAGAAGATGCTGAAGAAGTTACACAGGATGCCTTTTTGAAAGCTTATATCTCCCTCAAAAATTTTAAAGGAGAGTCGAAATTCAGCACATGGTTTTATAAAATAGTTTTAAATTTGGCGATGACAAAAGTAAGACGTAGAAAACCGGCACATCAGAACATTGACGACATTCATTTGGTGTTGACAAATGATGACGAACCTGTACGCAAGGCCGACCGGACCTATTATGTGGAAAAAGCCATCAATGCCCTGCCCGAGGAGGAAGCTGCTATTGTAACCCTATTTTATATGGAAGACCAGTCACTGAGCGATATTTCTGAAGTGGTCAACCTGAGTTTGTCCAATACTAAAGTAAAATTGTTCAGGGCACGGAGTAAAATGGCCGAAGTTTTAAAAAATGAATTAAAGGAAAACGTATACTCGCTGTTATGAAACACTTATCAGAACAAACCATCCTTGAGCTTACCGACGGTATGCTTACGCCCGCAGAGCAATCAGCAGCCGAAGCTCATATAAATTCATGCAGCACCTGCCGCGAGCAGTATAATTTATTCAAATCGTTGGAAGCATTATTGTCGGAAGGGAACATGTTAAAAGCCCCGCCGGCAATGACCGATCGGGTGATGCAGCAGGTGGAGCTTCATAACCGTATTATGGCACGCAAAGCGCAAAGCAGAAAAACGTTGATAAAGTTTGCCTTGATTATGTTCGGCTTTATACTGGTATTGCTAGTGCTGGCATTCATGTCCGGCGCGGTTATTGAATTTCAGACACCGACGTTGGTTGC
>DAOOWO010000384.1:0-2451 GCA_035371225.1 Bacteroidales bacterium
AGGAGTCGAAATCAATACCTATAATGATATAAGCGTAATATGCAAGCAGGGATGTAAGGTTTGAATAATAATTGTTGTCATCGTAATCCATTGTCTGGTTTTGGATATACTTAAAAGAAATATCCTTGTCAACAATGTTTAACATGGGAGAATTATAGGACGTATTAAATATCGGCCTTCGCGATTGTATCTGCAGGGTTCCTTTAAAATCAACATCTGAGGTTCTTTCAGAAATATTGAAATAAAAAGAACACTCAATTTTTTCCTCCTGTTTGTAAGAATAATTGGTCCATTTTCTGTTATTCAAAAATTCCAGCATGGCTTTTTGCATTTCCTCAAAAACCGTTTTGTCGCTTCCGCTTATCTGCGAATGGTTGACAGAGACGCTGCAAAAAAGTTCCTGAGCACTACTGCTGCTGATACTGAATGAAAGGATAATCAAAACCAGTACAACGAGTTTTTTCATATTTTATCTTTTCTTAATTTGCTAATTTCGTTAACAATATCTATTGCTACTTCATGTTTTGATTTAAGTTGAAAAGTTTTCTTTTCTGATTTAAAATTAAACATGGTTACCTTGTTTGTACTTAGTTTGAAACCGGCGCCTTTGTCTTTTAGCGAGTTTAAAACGATAAGGTCAAGGTTTTTATTTTTTAATTTTTTCAGTGCGTTTTCGCTTTCGTTGTCGGTTTCGAGGGCAAAACCCACCAGCATCTGGTTTTTACTTTTGATTTTACCCAGCGCCGCAAGGATATCGGTGGTTGATTTCAGGGTAAGGAAAAGATCTTTTCCGGTTTTTTTTATTTTTTGTCTGCTTACCTCTGCAGGGGTATAATCAGCAACGGCTGCAGCCATAATGATGATATCGGCTTCAGGAAAGGCTTTAATGCATTGCTGGTACATTTGGCTGGCCGAAACCACATCAATACGCCGAATGTTAGGATGCGTAATGGTAAGGGCAACCGGACCGGCAATAAGGGTTACGTTGGCTCCGTTTTCGGCACATACGGCAGCAATTTCAAATCCCATAAGGCCGGAGGAGTGGTTGCCGATAAAACGCACAGGGTCGATACTTTCGTAGGTAGGACCCGCAGTAACCAGCACATTTTTATTTTTTAAAAGGTCTTTTTTTTTTAGAAAATTGTTCAGGCACTCAACAATTTTTTCGGGTTCTTCCATCCTGCCGGCACCGCATAATCCGCTGGCCAGTTCGCCCTCGCGCGGTGCAATTAGGTGGTGTCCGAAAGCACAGATAGTGTTAATATTTTTTTGTGTTGCCGGATGTTTGTACATATCGAGATCCATGGCAGGTGCAAAAAAGACCGGGCATTTAGCGGCCAGATAAGTTGTAGTCAGCAGGTTATCGGCCAGGCCGTTGGCCATTTTCGCCAGGGTATTAGCCGACACAGGAGCTATCAGGAAAATATCTGCCCAACTGCCCCATTCGATATGGCTGTGCCAGGCACCGTCGTCAGGGTCAAAACCTTCACACAAGACCGGATGTCCGGAGAGTGTGGCTAAGGTAAGGGGCGTAACAAAATCTTTGGCTGTCGGGGTTACCAATACCTGAACATCCGCACCTTCTTTTTTCAGCAAACGGATGAGCAGGGGAATTTTATATGCGGCAATACTTCCGGTAATGCCAATAAGTATCTTTTTTCCTTTAAGCATCCTAAAAGATTAAAAATCAGTAGGGTTTTCTTTTAATGGGTTGCGAAAATAAAGTTTGTGGTTAAGGTATTCGTTGATAGCAACCAGCGAAGGCTTGGGTAGTCTTTCGTAATATTTAGCAATTTCTATCTGTTCACGGTTTTCAAAGATTTCTTCCAGGTTGTCGGTAGTGGTTGAAAACTCCTGAATTTTTTCGTTGAGTTCTTCTTTAATTTCGGATGAGATTTTGTTGGCGCGGTTAGCAAGAATCACAATGGTTTCGTAGATGTTTCCTGTTTCTTTGGTAAAATCGTTAATGTTTCTTGTTACCGCAAGTGTGCCTACTTTTGATTTTTTGTTATCCATATGATCTGATTGAATTTCGTGTTATTAAATTTGTGTGTTGTTTTTTGAAGAATATTTGGCTAATTCTTTTTCGATATTTTTCATGATTGATTTGGCAGATTTCGCATATTCTGATTGCGGGAAGCTGGAGTTCAGAGAGTTATAAGCGTCCCGTGCCAGTTCAAGGCGTTCTTTCTTTTTGCTTTCTATACTGTTTATGGCATACTGATAACTTGATGCCAGCATGTAATAGTAGATATCTTCTTTATGTCTGGTGTCGGGATAATCTTTGAGAACATTTTTAAAAGCCACATAGGCAGCTTGATAGCTTTCGATTTTATAGTATAGTCGAGCCGTTTCAAATTCTTTTTTCTCGAGTTTGGCACGCAGTTCGTCAATAATTTCGTTACACTTTGCCACCTTACTGCTTGCAGGGTATTCGTTAATAAAAAGTTG
>DAOOWO010000385.1:0-2438 GCA_035371225.1 Bacteroidales bacterium
GGAACGGTGAATACATCGCCTCTACCGTTGAATACTAAGCGTTTGCCATCGGGGGAAATATCATAGGACGTAATGTTTTTCGAGGCATCTTTCATTTCGGTGCGGCCGCCATTGAGATCATCAGCAATCTGGATAAGGATTTTATTGGTTTTTTGGTTTTTAAGGTCATAAGAGTAGATGTATCCGCCATTTTCAAAAATTATAGCGCTGTCGCCCAGAGAGGGGAACTTGATGTCGAACTCGGTGAAGTCGGTAATTTTTTTTGTTTCTTTGCTACTAAGGTTATAACAGAACAGGTTCATGATACGGTCTCTGTCGGAAATAAAATAAATGTTGTCGCCAACCCACATGGGGAAGATATCCTGTGCTGCGTGGTTGGTGATGTTCACCGTGGTTTTATTACTAAAGTCATAGATCCAGATGTCGTCGGCCATACCTCCTTTATAATATTTCCATGTGCGGAATTCGCGAAACACCCTGTTGTAAGCCAGTTTGGTTTTGTCCGGTGAAAAACTGCAGAAACCGCCGGAGGGCAGGGGCAGTTCTTCGCACATGCCGCCGCCGGCATCCACCTGGTAGAGCTGGCCTTTGAAATCATTAAAGGATTTCATGCGCGAGCGAAAAACAAGGGTATTGTCGTCTTTCCAGGCCATCAGGATATTGTTTGGGCCCATACGGTCGGCGATATCATCGCGGTCCAGCGTGGCTGTGAATGTCAGGCGTTTGGGTACGCCGCCTTCCGCCGGCATGGTATATATTTCGGTATTGCCGTCGTACTGGGCGGTAAAGCCTATGCTTTTGCCATCGGGCGAGAACTTTGCAAACATTTCATACCCGGCATCATTGGTGAGTTTGCGGGCGATGCCGCCATTTTTATCCACGGTATAGAGGTCGCCGGCATAAGAAAACACAATTTTATTTCCGTGAATGGTCGGAAAGCGCAGCAGCCTCATCTCGTTCTGGGCAAAGGTGCTTGCGGCCATACAAAAGGACAGGAGCAGGGTAAAAACTATTTTATATCTCATAAAAACTAAATTTTGTGTGAACTACAAATATAGCAAAATGCTTGATTACATAATGCTTCAAAAAAGAAATGATAATAATGTTTATTGTAATATAAATATTTTTTATTTTTGGGGGAATATTTTAACAAGATAAAACAAAAATGCGCCGGAAGAATTTCAGCCTGCAGGATTGCGTAACAATGGTGTAGCTGTTTGCTCAGAAACAGTAAATTGCTTGCCACGAAGGTGAAGTTAGAAACAAGTTAGCCTTCACCCTTAAAAAACTGAAAGTGCAAAAAAATCGTTGAAAAAAAATAACTTTTCAAAAAAACAAATTATATTTGCCAAATAATGTCAAGACAAAATTATGTCAATAATCTTTGGTAATAAAATTAGGACAATTAGAGAGCAAAAACAAATTCCTCAACGACAATTAGCTGCTGCGTTAGAAATTGACACAGCAACATATTGTAAAATTGAAAAAGGCGACAGACGAGCGAAACGAGAACAAGTTTCAGTTCTTGCTGACTTGTTTGAAGTTGACCCAAAAGAGTTAATACGTTTATGGTCGGCAGACAAGGTTTACGACATTATTGCCGAAGAAGAGGAAGCAACACAAATTTTAAATGTGGTTGCTGAAAGCATTAGTCAATACAAACGTAAATCAGTCAATGTATGAAGCCATTAGTAAAGTATAGAGGAGGTAAATCAAAAGAAATTCCTCATTTGATTAAACATATCCCACAATACAACGGTCGATATATTGAACCATTTTTAGGTGGTGGAGCATTGTTCTTTCACTTAGAACCAAAGCGTGCAATAATTAACGACATAAATTCAAAACTCATTTCATTTTATTTAGGCGTAAAAAACAACTTTGACACACTCAAAAAAGAATTAGCAGAAATAGAGCGAGTTTATTCGATTAACCGAAGAAACTTTGAGGAGTTAAAAAGTAAAACACCAGAAAGAAGAGTTGATGACGAAAACGAACCTCTGTATTATCAAATCAGAGATATGTTTAACGAGTTAACAGAAAAGAAATACTCTGATGCTTTACTTTACTTCTTCATAAATAAAACTGCGTATTCCGGTATGATACGCTACAATGCGAAAGGAGAATTTAATGTGCCTTATGGTCGTTATGAGAATCTAAACACTTCATTGGTTACAAAATCACACAACAACCTACTTGCTAATTCAGAAATTTATAATCTCGATTATTCCGAGATTTTCAAAATGGCGACCAAAGACGACTTTATGTTTTTAGACCCGCCCTATGATTGTGTTTTTTCTGATTATGGCAATGCTGAACACAAGGACGGATTTAATGAAAGAAATCATATTGAATTAGCAAACCAATATAAAAATCTAAAGTGCAAAGCACTTATGGTAATTGGAAGAACTCCTCTAACTGAAAAATTATATGGAGAC
>DAOOWO010000386.1:0-2437 GCA_035371225.1 Bacteroidales bacterium
ACATCTCGGTGTCTATGCTGTCGGTGTAGTTGTTCAGTTCTGCGAGAGGATTATTGATGTAGGCATCGCGCGAACGGTTTCTTCCGCAATCCACCAAGTTGCCTTTGTTAAGGTAAACTTTTCCGGGGCCAAGATTTTTATGAGCTTTTCTCATGGCTTCAACAATGCCTTTGACCACGTGGTCAAGACACATCTGGTCAAAGCCACCGATAGTAACATTATAAAGAAAATATTCCGAAAAACCTCCCGGGGCACTATGGGTGTGAGTTCCGGAGATCAGCACATTATCCGTATTATACAAATGATGAAAGGTTGTATCGTTTTGCAAGGCTTCAATAACTTTTGTTTTTACCACCTGATTGCAGGATAGCATGTCGAAAACAATTATGGCTATACGTTTCTGACTGTTGGCGCTGGCAATGATAAATGCTCTTGCATATAAAGGCGTTTCCACTTCTGTGGTTTTCTGATAGTCGTCAGCCATACCCTGCATGCCCATCCCAAAGGTAGGATAAGTTACATCGGCAATACCAGTTCCTATCATAAAATTCCCGGATGTTGTCTGGGCGTAGTTTAACCGGCACAAAAAGACGGCAAAAAATAGTATTAAAATTTTTTTCATCATATTACTGAATAACTAATTTCCGGATGATGTTATTCTTTTCATTTTTTATCTGAAGCACATAAGCTCCCCTTGGCAGCCAGGTCAAATCTATTTGACTCACGGTGTTAGCTGTATTGATATTGTTAGAAAACAACATTTGCCCGGATAATGAAAATATCAAAAGTTCAGCATCGGGAATATTTCTAATGTCAATATTGACCAATCCGTTTGTTGGGTTGGGATAAATATTTACAAAAGAATTATTTTCGATCAGTTCGGTGTTAACGGTGTTATCAATAGAAACGCGAACACTGTCCACACCTATGTCGGTATTTCCGAAATCAGATGTTGCCCTGAACCTGACAACGGCATGAGGTGTTGTTGAAGAACCCAGGGAAAGGTAATGGTTGTTCCAGGCTGTGGTGGAGGAAAGGGAGACTATCGGGCTGAAGTTGACTCCTCCGTCAACAGAAAGCCACACCGACAAGGAATCCTGGCCGTTTTCATTGGTGTACCAGAAACTTAATGCTTTGTAACCCTGAGGCGTGAAGTTTAAGTATAGGTCTAAACTGCCGCTTGTGCCGGGGCCGGCATCAAAAGTGTGAAACCTTGCCGAATGCGAGGCGCTGTCATTGCCGGCAGGAAGGAAGTTTCCTGAAGTCAGACTAATCCAACCGGCGGTAACGCCTTCATCATCGCGGCGCCATGAGGTATTGCCGTGCCCGGGGATATTGTTCCAAAAGATTGACGGCACATCATTAGAATCTTTTTTATCAATCCAGACTCCGTCAAAATTTTCTTCAAAAGGTAGGGCGGCATAGGCATTAACCCAAACCGTTTTTGTGGAGGTATCGTTGGTGTGATCAATATCATTAAATGAATTTGGGTATTGTGTCCAGGCTTTTATGATGTAGGACCCACCATTCACAAAATTATAATTCCCGATAGTGACGGAGGCGTCAACAGCATTTGCCGGCAGGCCGCCGCTATTTAAATATACATAGGGGGAGCATACGACACCATTAACGGACCAACCTACCGCAGTGGAATTGAGGGTTGTGTTCCCGAAATTTTTAATACTGACGGCAACAGGATTTATGCCGGTATTGGCTGAAGAATCGGGGAGGGAGATGGCAAAAACACCCGCATCGTTAGGCCCGGAACCCTTAACCATTATGTCGTCAATCATGATATCATAGCCAAAAACACTTGTGGCTTTCAGGATAATATGATTTTTTGTTCCGTTAAATGATGCAGGAATCAGAAAGGAATACTGATGCCAGCCGGTAGCGGTTTCGACAGGCGGAAGGCCTTTGTAGCGGATGAGCTTTCCCAGGTGAGCCGCCCCTGAAAGTATCGAAGTGTCGTTGATGTAAACATCAAGGCTGTCGTATTTGTATGGGTAGCTGTTGTCTCTGAACATCCACAGCGAAATCGTGCCGGAATTTGCCCCTATACCTGATAGATCAATGGGAGGAGAAACAAGTATTGCAGATTTTCCTGCCTTAAGGTTATAACAGAAATATCTTGCAAAACCATCACCAGTGTGTGATTCGCATACGGCATCAGTGCCGGTAATAACCCTGTCCCATACAGATTTTGAACCATCACCGCTTATCTGGCGCGTTAACCATCCCGCGGGTGGAAACGACGTAGAATCAAAAGATTCATTCAGTAGTACTTGTCCCTGGGATTGGTAATAAAAAATGAAAGAAAAGAAAAATAATAATAATTTTTTCATTTGAAAGATATTCTGGAAGACAATATTTTATGGCAAAATTATATTTTTTTTCGGATACCTGAATTCAAAATGAAAAAGTCAAAGAAGAAATT
>DAOOWO010000387.1:0-2434 GCA_035371225.1 Bacteroidales bacterium
GCTCTGGAATTACCGCGATTCGGCCATTGGATTTAGTAACTACCACAAAGCATACAGGTATTTTTCTCTGAGTATCCCGGTAATGGTAAAAATAAAACTTTTTAACATGGGGAAAGCCCGTCTGGACCTGGGCCTGGGTGTAGCTCCCGTATTTTCGGCAGGCAAACAACAGGCGTTATTTTTCGATGACCATACAGAAATACTCAACGAAAAATCGGGAACAGCCGTTGATGTGCAAGCCATTGGATGCCTAAGCGTATACATACCCATGGGCAGTAAAATGTCGCTGACACTCGAACCCACCTTCCGCTACAATATTCTGCCATACAAAGACAGCTACTACATCGGTGTAAAACGGAACCTGTTTTCTGCCGGATTAGGTATATATATCACACGCAAAGTTACCGATGATGAGATGTATGATTATTTTTACCGACATATTTATAAAGTCAAAAATCTTCCGCCGGCATTCTGATAAAAAACAATTCTTCCCGGTTCTATGTTAAGCAAAGTTCAAATTAAAAACCGCCGGGCTTCTTTCGAATATTTCCTGATAGAAGAGCTCACAGCCGGCATAGTGCTTACAGGCACAGAAATAAAATCGCTTCGCGAGGGCAAAGCTTCCATCAATGAAGCATACTGTGTTTTTAAGGGAAACGAGCTTTTTGTCATCAACATGCACATTACCGAATATTCTTATGGCACTTACCTGAATCATATACCAAAGCGGGAACGCAAACTTTTGCTCAACAGACGCGAACTAAAAAAATGGCAGGGTAAAGTCAAAGAAAAAGGATACACAATAGTTCCCACGATGCTGCATATTAATGAAAAAGGGCTGGCAAAACTGAATATTGCCCTTGCCCGAGGCAAACACGCTTATGACAAAAGAGAAACGCTGAAAGAAAAAGATATGAAAAGGGAAATGGACAGAAAAGAATAAAAAGCCATTTGCCTCAACGATATTCTTTACACTACTGACCGGCAAAAATATTTTCCAGATGTTTAATACCTAATTATATCGCGTTCCTACGGAACTTTTTTATGTTGTGGGAGGTCTTTTTTCATTACCAATATTATGCTCCTAACGGAGCAATCCCATTGGTATTATTAAGTTGCGTAGGAACGCTATGTTTTTTTCCGGACAATAGTGTTATTAAGTGTTATTCTTGTGTACACACAATTATCACTCTGCCTGACTGCAATTTTTCCCATTACACAGAGCTACTGTTCTAAAAAAGTATATTTTTTGTTATAACCAAACAACAGGGAATACTGATAAAGTTTGTACAGTATCTTATTCCTGTTTTCCGGAATACTCATCATCCATTTGCAAAAAATCATCCTCCTCATCATCATCTTCGTCCCAGTGATACACATCGCGCTGGAGGCCTTTTTTACGGTAATACACCGCCAGCACAAAGCCTGCCAGACATCCCATCAGGTGCGACTCCCAGGAGATATTGCGTTTCGGAAAAAAATCGGGGAACATCCCCCAGAAAAAACCTCCGTACAGAAACACGATGAGCAGGGAAATAGCCATAAGCCTCGCATTACGACGGATAATCCCACTAAACAACAAAAAACTCACATACCCATAAACCAGACCACTGGCACCAATGTGGTACGCATCACCCCTGGCAAAAGACCACACCCATACCCCTGTGAACAGCCAAACAAGCAAAAACACATTGTAAGCCACCTCTTTATAAAAGAAAAAAATTATACTCAGGGTAACAAACATGGGGATAGTATTGGCAATAAGATGCCCGAAATCTGCATGCACAAAAGGCGCCGTTACTACACCTATCAAACCTGTACCAGTTAACGGCATAATGCCGAACATGCTAAAATCGGATTTGGTATAATATTCAATAATCTTAACCAGCCACATTACAATAACCACGGCAAATGGGAACATCATACTTGCCAGCATTTTGGTATATTCTCTGTTCATTGGGTGCTAATTACGGCTTGTATAAGTAATAAAATGTTCTGGTAATTTAAAAAGATAAAAGTACAAAAAACTCAATAATATTACTTTTCCAACGTTAAAAATAATAAGTCTTTTTATTTAACTTTGCGAACCAATAAATTTTACTTTACAAAGCATTTCTATGAAAAATCACACGTATAGCACACTGTTCAGCCCTTTGTTTCTGTTGGTACTCTGCCTCACCATTTGCGCCGGAAACAATTATGCCCAGCAACACGACCCCAAAAAAACCGAAAATAAATTTGCTGCAGCCTTACAGATAATCAGGTTGCAATATGTTGACACTACCAATGAAGAAAAGCTTACCGAAGTGGCCATCAGAAGTATGCTTAAGGAGCTTGACCCTCATTCTGTTTACATGTCGAAGCAGGAAATAGACAAAGCCAACGAGCCGTTATTAGGCAACTTTGAAGGAATAGGCGTGCAATTCAATATCAT
>DAOOWO010000388.1:0-2431 GCA_035371225.1 Bacteroidales bacterium
AATCCTCAGTTCGAAGCAGCAGGAATTATCGACAGACTTGTTGAGCCTGACAGAATCTTAACTTTCAAAGTTCCCTGGGTTGACGATAAAGGCGAAGTTCATGTAAACCTCGGATATCGTGTACAGTTCAACGGCGCCATTGGACCTTACAAAGGCGGCATACGTTTCCACCCGAGCGTTAACCTCAGTATCTTAAAGTTTTTAGGTTTTGAGCAGATATTTAAAAACAGCTTAACCACATTACCTATGGGCGGTGGCAAAGGCGGTTCTGATTTTAATGCCAAAGGCAGATCAAACAACGAAATCATGCGTTTCTGCCAGTCCTTCATGCTCGAATTATGGAAAATGATTGGCCCCGAAACTGATGTGCCTGCTGGCGACATCGGTGTGGGTGGAAAAGAAATCGGATACATGTTTGGTATGTACAAAAAACTTACCCACGAACATGTTGGCGTATTAACCGGAAAAGGCCTGAATTGGGGTGGTTCACTCGTTCGTCCCGAAGCTACCGGTTTCGGCGGAATTTATTTCCTGGACCAGATGCTCAAAACTATGGGTACCGATTTGAAAGGTAAAACCGTTTCTACCTCAGGTTTTGGCAACGTAGCATGGGGCGCAGCTCTTAAAGCTACTGAACTCGGTGCCAAAGTGGTTACTATCAGTGGTCCTGACGGATACATTTATGATCCGGACGGAATTTCCGGTGAAAAAATTGACTATATGCTCGAACTCAGAGCTTCTAACCAGGACATCGTAAAACCTTATTCCTACGAATTCCCCGGTTCAAAATTTGTCCAGGGAAAACGTCCTTGGGAAGTAAAAGTTGACATCGCGCTGCCCTGCGCAACTCAAAACGAACTCAACGGAGAAGATGCAAAAATGCTTATTGCCAATGGTGTAAAAGTGGTTGCTGAAATTTCCAACATGGGATGTACTCCTGAAGCCGTTGAAGCTTTCCACGCTGCCAAGATTCCTTTTGGCCCTGGCAAAGCCGTTAACGCCGGTGGTGTTGCAACCTCAGGTCTCGAAATGACTCAGAACTCAATGAAACTGAGCTGGAGCAGTCAAGAAGTGGACACCAGATTGCATGATATTATGAACAACATTCATGCTGCTTGTGTAAAATATGGTAAAGAAGCTGACGGTTATATCAACTACGTGAAAGGAGCAAACATTGCTGGCTTTATGAAAGTTGCTCAGGCCATGCTTGACCAGGGAATTGTATAATTCCGGTTTATGTTTTTAATTAAAAAAAGCTGTTTCGGATGCGAAACAGCTTTTTTTATGATTTTTTTTTGCTTATAATGTTTTTACAATATTTTATCAACTCTTCGTTAATTATTAGCCGGATAAAAGGTATTTTTGTATGGTATAAACATTTTAAAAAAATATTCATGAAGAAGGTTATCAACACTAATCAGGCTCCTGCTGCTATAGGTCCTTACAGTCAGGCCGTGCTTACTAACGGAATGCTCTTTGTTTCCGGGCAACTGCCCGTAGATCCTGCCACAGGCGTAATGGCTCAAAACGATATTGAAGCTAATACCAAACAGGTTATGGCTAACATTTCTGCTATTCTTAAAGAAGCAGGCATGGATTTTTCGCATGTGATAAAAACAACGATTTTTCTTGCCGACATGGGCGATTTTGGCAAAGTAAACGAAATCTATGGCGCGTATTTTACTTCAGAGCCTCCTGCACGCGAAACCGTTCAGATTGCCCGCCTGCCTAAAGATGCAAGGATAGAGATTTCAGTTGTAGCAGCCTTGTAATTTCCGGAAATTCAGAATTATTACTTGTTGCACCCGTTTTTCCTCAAAAGGTGCAAATAAAACTTTATATTCATAATTTTCAAAAATAAATCGATGAAAAAATTCTCCATCATTCTATTATTTTCTTTATTGGTTTTCAGGTCTTCTGCTGACGAAGGTATGTGGATACCCATATTGCTTTCGCAAGGCCCTGAAGCAGAAATGAAGAGGCTTGGCATGAGGATTTCTGCCGAAGATATCTTCAGTTTGAACAAACCCAGCATGAAAGATGCCATCTGCCTGTTTGGCGGGGGATGCACGGCCGAAATTGTTTCGAGCCAGGGGCTTATTCTTACCAACCATCACTGCGGATACAGCGCCGTACAGGCACACAGCTCGGTGGAACACGATTACCTCACCAATGGTTTTTGGGCAAACTCTTTTGCCGAAGAATTGGAAAATCCCAAACTGAAAGTTTCGATTCTGACCTATATGGAAGATGTAACAGCCAAAGTCCTTAAGAATGCAGGTGAGGATATTTCGCCCGAAAAAAGAAAGGCCCTGATAGATATGAATATTGATGCCATCCTTAAAGAAAATAAGAAAGATGGCACTTATGAAGTGGTGGTGGAGCCGTTTTTTTATGGCAACCAATACATCCTTATCATTTCGCGCATTTT
>DAOOWO010000389.1:0-2429 GCA_035371225.1 Bacteroidales bacterium
GGGTTAAAGACCTGGCCTCTTCTATAGATTATGTGAATGGTTTTATTGAAGTTTATGGCGATCCCATTGGCATGAAAGCCACCTGGGAATCTGTGGTCAATTTCAAGGATGCCGAAGCAACCAAAAGAGCGGAAACTATCAGCCAGAATGCCCAATGGTTTGAGAACAACTCCCCTGTTGACCCGCGCTTTAAAAAGAAAGAAGTTAAGGGCGTTTCAGCAAAAGTCATTACAGTAGTGCAACTTGGCGGAGATTGCCATCCCAGTACGCCCATCGGCATCAACCTGCCAAACGCCAACTGGATCAGAAAACAGCACGGATCCAAATCAGTAACCATGGACAACATCATGTATTCATACGACCAATCCTCATTGGGAAGCGGCTCACTCGAAGAATTCTGTTATTCCAAGGAAGAAATTGAACGTGCAAAAAAATATGGTTATCTGGCCGGTAACCTGAACACCGACCTTCACGAATGCGTAGGACATGGATCAGGACAACTACTGCCGGGAGTCAGTTCCGAAGCATTGAAAAACTATCATTCAACTCTGGAAGAAGCGCGTGCCGATCTGTTTGCTTTGTACTTCACTATGGATCAGAAAATGATTGACCTGGGCCTTGTTCCCAGCCTCGAAGTAGCCAAAGCAGAATACGACACTTATATACGCAACGGGCTTATGACACAACTCGTCAGAATTGAACAGGGCAAAGACATCGAACAGGCGCATATGCGCAACCGCCAGCTTATTGCTAAATGGGTTTACGAAAAAGGTAAAAAAGACAACGTAATAGAAAAAAAGATTAAAGAAGAAAAAACTTATTTTGTTGTCAACGATTACTTAAAACTTCGTGTACTTTTTGGAGAACTACTTAAAGAAATTCAACGTATCAAATCCGAAGGTGACTATGCCGCCGGAAAAGAACTGGTGGAAAAATATGCCATAAAAGTCGACCAGGACTTACACAAAGAAGTGAAGGTAAGGTACGACAAACTCAAACTGGCGCCCTATGCCGGGTTTATCAACCCTGTGTTGGTACCCGTGATGAAAAACAACGAAATTATTGATATAAAACTGGAATACCCAACAGACTTTACCAAACAGATGATGGACTACTCCAAAAATTACTCGTTTCTCCCGGATGTAAATTAACATACATTTAAAAGCTGTCTCTCAAGGACAGTTTTAAAATGTTTTTTTTTCAGTTAAAAAATTTTATATATTTGTCAACTGAAATATTAACCCAATCAGATTAATTATTAACCAAAATCCAGATTTATGAAAAAAGTTTTATTATTTGCAGCAACATTGGCGTTTGGGTTTTCCGCTTTCGCACAATTAAAACCTGCACACATTTCTAATGAATACAGAAATGTAAAAGCCGTTAAACCGGCAAGAGCCACTCACGAAACGATGAACTTCAGTACAGAAGTTAACCAGGCAGTAGCTCCGGCTCCATCAAAAAGCGTTTCCGAATATCAGGTCGGGACCACCCGTTACGACCTGCAATCCAATTCAAGCGTTGCTAACAGGATTTATTTGCACAGTGATGGTACTATTGGTACTACTTTTACTTATGGTATTACAGAACCCGGTTTTGCTGACAGAGGTTCGGGCTATAATTATTATGACGGTTCCGCATGGGGTTCTACGCCAACAGCACGCCTTGAAGCCAATAGAAGTGGCTGGCCTTCATACGCCCCACTGGGAGCCACCGGCGAAGTAGTAGTTTCTCATAACGGCAGTACCGGTCTTTTAATCAACAAACGCGATCCCAAAGGTACCGGCGCCTGGACACAGTCAGTACTTGTTGGACCAACCACCACTGGCGGCACAACAGCCCTGCTTTGGCCCCGTATGATCACCACAGGTAATACTATCCATATCATTGCCTGCACCGACCAGGCAGAATCTCCTGCTGTATGGTACTATGATGGCCTCGCCCTCGCATTGGTTTATATCAGATCAACTGACGGCGGTACCACATGGGATGCCCCCCGCATTCTTCCGGGAATGGATTCTGCATCAATAGTTAATTTTGTAAATGCCGGCTTTGGTGGCGATTCTTACGGATGGGCAAATCCAGTTGGAGATACCATTGCATTCTTTGTCAATGAAGGATGGATGGGGATGTTCGTTGAAAAATCATACGACGGCGGTGACACCTGGACAAAAGTTAATGTTTTTTCAGTTCCTGCACCCACCGCATGGCCTACTCCCAAATTCTGCACCACCGACGGATTTGGCTCAGTTGCACTCGATGACCAGGGAAAAGCTCATGTGGCCTTTGGCAGAATGAGAGTAAATATGTCAGTTCAGGATCTCGACTCATCATTTTATTATCCTTACACCGACGGACTGATTTATTGGAACGAAAACATGCCTGTTTTAGATACCACACAACTTGGTGATGTAGACGGATTATACACA
>DAOOWO010000390.1:0-2425 GCA_035371225.1 Bacteroidales bacterium
TGATAAAAACATTGCGGTGTATGGGTTCCGGAATCAGCGAGATGGTTCTTACGATTTCTTTGATAAGTTCTGCTTTTTTGATAGGGTCGTTCTTTGTTTCAGCAAGCAGCAGTTTAGTTTTAAAAATTATGAAATCAGTGGCGTTATCCTGAATAAATCTTTTTATTTCTATGGCGTCGTGTTTGCGTGCGTAGGAATCCGGATCTTCGTTTTCGGGAAAGATTACCACTTTTACGTTCAGGCCTTCTTCCAGAATCATGTCCACACCGCGCAGCGAAGCTTTCAGACCGGCAGCATCGCCATCGTACAAAATGGTGATGTTGTTGGAAAATTTCCGTATCATCCTGATCTGCTCGGTGGTCAGCGCCGTTCCCGACGAAGCTACCACATTTTCGATGCCCGCCTGGTATAGCGATATCACATCGGTGTTGCCCTCCACCAGGTAGCAGTTTTCATTGGCAATAATGGCCGCCTTGGCCAGAAAAATGCCATAGAGGCTTTTGCTCTTGTTGTAAATTTCCGATTCCGGCGAATTTACATACTTGGGTTTGTTTTTGTCCGAAGTGAGTATCCTGCTGGTAAATCCTATCACTCTCCCGCTTAAGTTGTGAAAAGGAAAAATAACGCGGTCGCGGAAACGGTCGTACAGGCTGCCGTCTTCCCGTTGTATCGAGAGGCCTGTTTTTAGCAGGTATTCTTTTTTATAGCCATTTTCCAGCGCGGTTTTGGTAAAATGGTCCCAGGCCGCCGGCGAATAGCCAAGCTGGAATTTTTTTATTACCGTAGGCCCGAACCCCCGTTCGTTAAAATAGGTAAGCCCGATAGCGCGTCCTTCTTCGTTTTCGTGAAGATTGTCCGTAAAATGTTTCTGGGCAAAAGACAAGAGGTTGTACAAGGCCTCCAGCTCCGATTGCATAGCCTTATCTTCCTCGGTTTGCGCTTCTTCGGTAATCTCAATATTATATTTGCCGGCCAGATACCTCAGGGCATCGGGATAACTCATGTGCTCGTGCTCCATGATAAAATCTACCGGCCCGCCTCCCTTGCCGCAGCCAAAACAATGAAAAAACCCTTTGGCCGGCGAAACGGTGAACGACGGTGTTTTTTCATTATGAAAAGGACACAGGCCAATCAGGTTTACCCCTCGTTTTTTCAGCGATACAAATTCGCCCACCACCTCGTCAATTCTGGCGGCGTCAAGAATATTCTGTATCGTTTCTTTACGTATCATGCTTGGTTGAAAACAAGACGGCTAATTTACAAAAAAAACTCTTGCTGCCGGGTTATCAGTAAATAAAACAAAACTTCAAAAAATTACAAATGGTTTTCTATAGATTTGTTCCTCCTACCATATATGTTTGCATAATAAGTGCTTTCTAAACATTTTTTTAAAATTCCGAAAATGTTAATATTTTGACTTTTGGTGTCTTTTGTTTTATCTTTGTTCCTAATGAACCTATTCTCATGATTTTATTTACAAACTTATAATTTAAACCCATGAAGAAATATTACGTAACATTGGTATGCCTGATAATTTTTTCGGGCGCGCTGAAAGCACAATTGCCCGAATGTGTTAAAGACATTAATCCTGCGGGCGGGGACGGTTATCCGGAAGACTTGTGCGTATTTAATGATTTTTTGTTTTTTACTGCCACTGATGGTACTAAACGTAACCTTTATAAAACGGATGGCACCGAAGCCGGCACTGTTAAAGTGAAGGACTCATTATACGGAAATACCATAGTGGCCTTGGACAATAAGCTTATTATTTTTGCATTCCAGCCCCAGTGTGGAATCTGGGTAAGCGATGGCACCACCGCCGGAACCAATATGATCTATTCAAATATACGTATTGCCGACGATTTTAATCAGGCCTGGAAAGTGTGGAACAATAAGCTGTATTTCTATGGAATGACTTGTAATGGTTATAACTGCGAAGTATGGGTTACCAATGGCACCAATGCCCAGTACGCGCGCGTTCGTAACGCGTGCAATAAAAACAAATACCTTTATAAATGTTGTCAAAAAACATTAGCTTTGCTTCCAATGCCGGAAAAATATAAAACCACCGAAACCGATAAGACATAGTTGTTACACATAAAACAGGCACGGGTGGACGGTTTTGTTTTTTCCACCAATAACGCCTGTACCCCAACCACACCCGCAAAGTCCTTCCTCTCACTTATAAATGCAAAATATTTCAATTTTTATTTGCTTATTTGATTTTTTGTAGTATGTTTACCGAAAGATATTATTCTACATATTTTGATTGAATTAAACTTTAGATTATGAAAACACATGCAGCAAGCCATATCAGATAAAAAACATTATTATAAAGGGTACTTCTAAAAAATTCAACTTTCTTCGTTTGTCTTCGTTCTTCAAATCCTCATGTACGCATAGTACATTGCGATTTTCAGAACTT
>DAOOWO010000391.1:0-2413 GCA_035371225.1 Bacteroidales bacterium
CGCCCCCGTAAACAACACCTAAAGTCAGCCCTACCAAAGCTATGGTGCTTACCTCTTTGCCTATGCCCAATACCTTTAAAAAGGGATTCAGTACTCTGGTTATAAGGTCTATAAAACCGATTTTCTTTAAGATTCTCAACAGCAACATCAGACAAAAAATGAAACCTATAATAATCAGGTAGTTTTTAAGTTCCGAAATGGCCCACGACATAATTGAGTCATCGGGTACAACGTCGGGATGCCATGCTATTTGGGCTATTTCGGTATTTAAACCGAGCAGGGCATACACATGAAAAATAATAAAACCAAAAAGATAAGCAAAGATCAAGCGGATAAAAAACATGGGAACCAACCGAACACCTGTCTTTCGTGCAATAGTAAGTTCAATGGGGAAAGTATGCGCAACGAGCATCATGATACTGATAGTTGTTATTTGCGCAACCGTAAGGTTCATGTCCCCGGAGATATTCAAAAAAGCGATTATTCCGCCGAAAAGATTTGTAATCATTCCTGTTGCCCACACCAGTCCCATTTCTCCCGGCAAGCCGGTGTATTTCATCACGGGATAAAACAGATTGCCCAGCACCTGAATAAATCCTGCCATCTGCAGAATTTTTACCGCTATGGAAACCGGAATCATAATCCGGAACAGTATTAACACTGTATGAAAGACATCCCTGAACAGCGAAGAAAAAAACTCAACCACGGAACCTACATGTTTTGTCATGGGCAGGTCCTTTTAATGGTTGATTTGGTCATGGGTGCAGCCAGGACTTTTATCACTTGATTATCCTGAACATTTTGTTCCAGCGCAGCCGTTGGAAGAAACCCTGCTGACTACGGATGGTGCTGAGCTGTTGGTTGTCGCAGCTTATGCCTTCGAGAGAAAGCCATACAAAAATAGCCCTGCCTACAATATGATCAACAGGAACAAATCCCCAGAAACGGGAGTCGGCGGAGTTGTGCCGGTTGTCACCCATCATCCAGTAATAGTCGTATTTAAATGTATATGATGTGGCTGGCTGGCCGTTAATAATAACTTTGCCATCGCTGATCTGCACCTTGTTGTTCTCGTAAATTTCTATGCAGCGCTGGTAAATACTGATGTTTTTTGTGCTGATGGGAATAGTGGCACCTGCTTTTGGAATATATATCGGTCCATAGTTGTCTTCGTTCCAGGCGTAATTTGAGTCGAAAGGGAAAGTGTAACTATGCCATTCTCCTTTTGGAAAGATTTGTTTTTCCACTTTTCGGACAAAGTTTAATTTTTTTATGTTCTCGGCCGATTCAGCAGTAAGTGTCATCAGATACAGGTCGGATCCATTAGTTTCAACTTGTTCGGTGATGTCATATTTCTCGTAGATGCGTGTAGGGATCATTGATGAGTCGGTCTGCACCAGGTATTTATATTCTTTGATGCCTACCTCGGGCAATACCTTGCCATTGATATAAACCACCTGGTCTTTTATTTCCAGAGAGTCGCCAGGTATTCCGATACAACGTTTGATATAGTTTTCGCGTTTGTCAACTGGTCGTGCCACGATATTTCCGAATTTACGCTTGTCTTTCCATACTTCGCCGTGCCCGAAATTTCTTACCAGGGCATAGTAGCTCTGATTTTGCATATTCAGGGCTACTGTGTCACCATCGGGATAATTAAACACAACGACATCGTTATTCTTTATTTTGGTAAATCCCGGGAAACGATAATATGGGAGTTTGATCCATTCAAGGTACGACTTTGTGAATTTAGTCAGGGGGAGCGTGTGGTGGGCAAATGGAAATGCCAACGGTGTTATTGGAATCCTGGGCCCGTAGCTAATCTTATCCACAAACAGGTAATCGCCTATCAGCAATGATTTTTCCATGGAGGAGGTAGGGATGGTGTAGGCTTCAATAAAAAATGTGCGGATGATGGTGGCAGCTATCACTGCAAACACAATGGCATCGAGCCATTCGCGTATGGCCGACTTTTTATAGGGTTTTTGTTTGTCGGGGTGAGTGTATTTTTCTTTTGAGAAAAAAGCCAGGTAAGGCAGGTAGCCAAAAGGTATCAGGATGCTCAGCGCCTGTGCCAGCAGCCCGTTTTTGTTATAGCATTTTACCAGTTCCACTATCATCAGCATGATAGTAAATACATTAATAAAAGGCACCAGGATGAAAATATACCACCACAATGGTTTTTTTATGATTTTCAGCCAGATATAAAAATTATAAAAAGGTATCAGAACTACCCAGCCTTTTTGGCCTGCCTTTGCAAAAAGGCCCCAAAGTCCTGCTAGTGTTGAAATAAAGAAAATTATTGTCAGGATGGGGTATAAACTCATTTTTATGGATATTTAAAGATTAATTACTTGATTTAATTGATTCTGGATATCATTTAAGATAATTATTTCAAAAATTGTTACAAAAG
>DAOOWO010000392.1:0-2374 GCA_035371225.1 Bacteroidales bacterium
TTTTAGGCAGGCCTGCCTGCCGAAGCGCGGTTCGGGCAGGCAGGGAATTAACCCATATAATCAAAAACCGTTAATGCCCTACGGGCAAGCTTTTATCCTGGGCGTATCATTCTATTGATATTAAAGCCCTACGGGCTATTGATGATATCCTTTGTGCCTTTGCGCCAATCCTGCCTGCCGGCAGGCAGGCGCGATTCATCCTATCACTTGCTTTAAAAGTTTATATTCTTAAACTTGTTCGTTTGCTGCCAGAAGATTTGATGCATAAAGAGGCAGGTTGGTAAAGTTTCCTGATTGTATGAAGTTCCTTGGTGAGAGCCGATAAACCATATCTGGTTTATATTTATCAGCATAGCTTTGCAAACTCTTTTTATTTTTATTGAGTCCGCTTTTCACTTCAATGGGCAGGATTTTCCCATTTTTTGCGATAATGAAATCAACCTCTGCAGCATTACCCGAAGTCCAGTAATATAATTTTTCATGACCATGAGAAATTAACTCACAAGCCACTAAATTTTCGGTAAAAGCCCCATTGAACTCTGAGAACAAAGTTGTAGGCTCCAGAATTAAAGTTGACGAAAGATTGAGCATAGCTCCAAGTAAACCGGTATCATGTAAGTAAACCTTAAATTTACCGGCATCTGCATAAGCAGACAGAGGAAGTTTGGGGACACTGATATTTTCAACTTTATAAATCAAACCGGCTTTTGAAAGCCATTCCATCGTTAGTTCATAGGATGAAGCCCTGCTGTTTTTTCTTACATCGGAATATTTGAATTTTTTATTCTCTCTGGAGAGCTGGTTCGGTAATGAATTCCACACTTCCGAAGTTTTTACCGCTTGTAACTTTTCTGTATATTTCGAAAAGTCCCGCTCATAAGCCCTGAGAATGTCTTTTTGTATTTCCCTGACTCGCTGTACATCTTTATTTTGCAGGTACTCTGCGATTGCCTCTGGCATACCTCCTAAAAACATAAAAATCTTTAAATGGCCAAGAAGTTTGTCGTGAATAGGTTCGGGGAATTGCTTTGGTGCTTTCATTTCCAACAGTTTTTTACAAATCTGTTCTTCGCCCGCAGCCATGAGGTATTCAGTAAAATTCATGGGAAACAAATTCATAAAACTAACCTTGCCGACCGGAAAGGGACTTGTTTTGCCAATGCTTACTCCTAATAGCGAGCCCGCAGCTATAATGTGATATTCCGGCGCTTTCTCCTGGAAGTATTTTAAAGAAGTCAGCGCTTTGGGTGCCGATTGTATCTCATCAAAAAAAAGTAATGTATTTTCATGACCTATCTTATATCCCATGTACAAGCCTATGTTTTCAATAATCTTATCAGGACTGAGGCCTTCTTTAAAAAGTTGTACCAGATCAGGTGTTTCCTCAAAGTTCAGGTAAACAAAGTGTAAATATTCGTGTTTTCCGAATTCGGTGACTAACCATGTTTTTCCTGTTTGCCGTGCTCCCTGAAGAAGCACTGGTTTACGGTGCTTACTGCCCTTCCATTCGAGCAGTTTTTTATATAAAAATCGTTGCATGCACTTAATTATTTGATGAAAAACTCACAAAGATAAAACATTATCTGCCAAAAAGTGTAATATTCAGCAAAAAATATGTGCCAAAAAGTGTTGATTTCTTCTGAAAATATGTGCCAAAAAATGTAATTGTGAGAAGAGTTTTATTCTATAAAGGTTAACAATTGCTGCGGTGGCCGGTTTTTTTGATAGTATGACTGCCTTCAGCGGCAGATCAGCGCACTTCATCCTATCACTTGCTTTCTTAGCGGTGGCTTCGAGAGCTTTAGCCGCCTCTGGCGGCCTCAGCCACCGGTCATGTTAATCCCCTACGGGGAATTAGTAGTATTCTGGTTTTGTTTTTACAATACCTTAACCGCTACGCGGTAAGGAGAAGAAGGGTACAATTCATTTACCGTGTTTTGTCAGGGAACATTGTGTTTTTTTGCCTTTCCTTGCCTGAACGAATGTCGCCATCTGGTGGGCCAGGCGCAATTGCGCTTGTTTTTTTTACCGCAAAGGGCGCAAAGAATTCGCAAAGGCCGCAAGACTGACCATGGCGGTATGACTGCGCGCAAGGCTAAAGCGCCGTCATTCGTGCCGCCACTATTACCCTCACTCCGTTAGGAGTGAAATATTGGTAAAAAGACTATCGCTAATGCACTGCGGCTCCAGCGGAGCCGGATGCTCTTGTCAGTTTTTTGTCAGGGAACATTGTGTTTTTTTGCGCTTCCTTGCCCGAACGAATGTCCGCCATTTGGTGGATCAGGCGCAATTGCACTTGTTTTTTTTTACCGCAAAGGGCGCAAAGAATCCGCGAAGGCCGCTATCACGGGTATTTTGACACATAGCAAAGACA
>DAOOWO010000393.1:0-2364 GCA_035371225.1 Bacteroidales bacterium
GTATAGTAAAGACCTGGATAAATCGATGTGGAAGATTTTGCATAACAAAGCGCGATATTGCCATTGTCGTCCATGGCAGCGCTTGACATCCATCGTGTAGAGGCATCCGGAGCATAAATACCTTGTTGATACACCGACCATGTACCCGAAACCTGTCGTAATTCGCACCAGTATATAGCTCGTTGTCTTGGGCTATTGGAAATCAAAACACCCCAGGTCAAAATCACATTGTTATAACCTGACCAGGATCTCCAGGGTGCCCTGAACATTATTACGCCGCCAATTCCATCAAGGTACTGGCCGTTTGGCTGCGGGCAGTCGTTCCAACTGGAGTTGTACGAAGCATCAAAGGCGTCAGTATTAACTTGTATTGCCGAGGCAATGGTAGCCGTGCCTGTGGTCCAGTTAGTAGTCATATTCCATATTTTTACTCCGTCAGCACCACCACCCCATGCGTTATCGTAATAGGCAAAGAAAGGAAAAGGAGTACCCGCAGGCGGTAAGGTAGCATTATCAGCAGCATCTGCAGGCAAAGGGATAAAGAAAGCAGATACCGAACCGGTAGTAAAAGTCGAATAAATGCCCCTGGCTCCGGAACCTCCGGTGAGCATGACACTGCGTTCAAAAACGTACACCTTGTCAGTGGTTTGATTGCTGGTCATATAATAGCCGTCGTGCCAAATGGAAAATTTCAGGTAATCCGGAAACTGCGGTGAAACATAGGTCCATGTGTAATAAGAACCTGTCGGATCATTCGTTTGCGAAATAGCGATATAAATTTTTCTGTCTGTTGAACTACCAAACTGTGCTAAAAACCATCGGTCGGCAAATTTATCGTACATTACGATGGGGTCGCCATTATTCGATGATAATCCCCATAAAGTTCCTAATAGAAAAGACATTAAAGGAGTACCTGTTTTATTGAAAATTCTGACAGTGGTGGCATTCACCATTTGCACATAATGATTCGGGCCAACGGCTCCCGTGGGATCCGGCGGAAAGGCTGAACTTGTTACTCCCGCAAAGTTTTGTAAAATAGCTTTGTTTTGAGGAATTTCACGCTTGCCCATCACGGTCTGTATGATGGAAGGTTCATTGCCATATTCAGGGCCATCTTCTGCGGAATATACAAAAGTCTGGTGCGGACGGTTTTTACGGTCGGGCGATACCCAAACGGGAGCATTAAAATCAGGCTCAACAAAGGGGTGTTCCTTTACCAGATCACGCAAAGGTCTGGTAACACTGAATTCTACCGGATAGATAACGCCCGTTTCCTGACTATAAGAACGGTTTGCAAAGAATACAAAGACCGAAAAAAATGCAAGAATCAAGTATCTTTTTTTCATGGTGAAAAAGGTTTAATAATAGTGACAAAGTTAAGAAAAATAACGATAAAAAGTATTATTGTATTAAAAAAATCTTAAACAATAATTATAGCTTAAATACATTTAGTCATTAAAAAATCTGCTGGAAAGCTCAGAAGGTTTCCTGAAATCAAATGCAATATAATAATTTTATTTTAGGAGTTGAATTGGTTGGCAACAGGTATATTGTTATGGAATGCTTAACAACAATGTTGTCTTCTGAACAAAAACACTACTTACTCAAAAAAATTCTGAAATAAAACATGATGCCGTTGGATTTGGCTGATTTTATTCGGGGGAGAAGTTTTTTTATACACTGTTTTTTTATGAAGCTTTTGTTCTTTCGATTTCCTATGATGATGTAGCGCATTGCAAAGGCTCCGTATTTAATAAAATTGGGGCGGTAGAAGTGTTAGATGGCGCCTGTTTCGGGCTCTTTACATGTATATTTTCGCCCATTCCGGAAAGAAATTGTCCTTGAAAAAAAATTGCCCGATACGACGAATGGAATGATGCCCTACAGAATAGCTGGGGCTTATTGAATAGAACTGTTCATAACCGTTTTAATGAGTATTTCCTTATGCATAGCGAATTTTATTGTGAAATGCTGCCTTACAGCAAAATGAGTTTGATACGTGAAGCTTTCATGGAAAAAATCCAATCTGCACGAAACATCTTTTTTTGCTTTTATACGAGGTAATAAGATGCGTTGGATAGTAGCTTGTTAATTTTTCTGACAAGCCAAAACTGCAATATATACAGTTGCTGACGGAACCGGCAATATTACTTTTTCTATTGCTATCGACTGTAACAGGGGGGATAAATAGTAATCTGTCAGCAGATTAAAATGTTTATAATGAACGAATATCTGGTTATATTATAAGAATTATACCTGCCGGTTTTTACCGGAAAACTTTTTTAGCAGATTTTGAATAATGTAGTGCCCGTCGGATGAAGAAATTACTCTTCAGTTTCATCATCCGATGAATGGAGGGATACA
>DAOOWO010000394.1:0-2356 GCA_035371225.1 Bacteroidales bacterium
GTGTTGACATGAAAGCAATAATGATTATGTATAATCAGGCCATGACTGAAAAGGTTGAGTGCCTTCTGGAAATGCTTAACATACGTGGGTTTACTCAGTGGCCGTCTGTTTATGGCACCGGTACCACTGATGGGGAACCGCGAATGGGAACTCACACCTGGCCGGAACTTAATTCTGCTCTGTTGACCATCGTTGAAGAGGACATGGTGGATACTGTGTTGGAAAAGATAAAAAAACTGGACACTATTAACAAAGAGATTGGTATCAGGGCCTTTGTGTGGCATGTGGAAAAAACTGTTTAAAAGGCATAAGCACCTCGGTTAGTTTTTTGTGTAACTTGTTTGATTCTTTAATCTCTGCAGAGAGCGCCTCTGATTACGGGGTGATAGTATTAAGGCATTTATTATTTTGCAATAAAATTTGTTGTCGTTTTATAACGATGCAATAGTACTTTATTTGGTAATTTTGTCTCGTGATTATAGAAATCAAAGCCTGATGAACGAGAAGATATGGAGCAGGAATTTTGTATTCCTGATTTTGTCGAACTTTTTGATGTATATCACCTATTATGCTATACTTTCGGCCCTGCCTCTTTATCTGGTCAATGATCTTCACGCATCGGAAATGCAGGTAGGCCTTGTGGTAGGTGCTTATACTATTGCCTCGGTGCTGGTGAGACCATTTTCGGGTTTTGCCCTTGACAGGTTTGGCCGGCGTTCGGTGTTTTTGATAGCCCTGGTTGTTTATTCTTTTTTGTTTGCCGGATACCTGGTGGCATTGAGCATTACTGCAATACTGATGATCCGGTTTGCACAGGGTCTCACCTGGGGATTTACGACGGTTTCGGGGTCTACTGTGGCTGCAGATATAGTTCCCGTGACCAAACGCGGGCAGGGAATCGGGTACTTTGCCTTATCCACTACCCTGGGAATGTCGGTGGGGCCGCTAATCGGGCTGTTTATCTGCCAGCAGTGGAACTTTATGGTGGTGTTTGTTGCGGCGTGCATTATCAGCCTGGCGAGCCTGGCATGTGCCTGGGTTATACACATGCGCAAACGTTTTATTGTCGGCAAGAGAATAAAGATGCAATGGAATGCTTTGTTTGATAAAAACTCTGTGCGGCCTTCCGCAAATGTGTTTATAACCATGATTGCCTATGGCGGCTTGCTTTCTTTTATTGCATTATATGGTCAGGAATTAGGTGTGAGAAATGCATCTCTGTACTTTTTAATTTTTTCTGTAGGTATTGCCATTGCCAGGCTTACCTCGGGGAAGGAATTTGACAGGCACGGGCCCCGCAGGATTATCACTGTGTGTATTATCCTGTTAATCGTAGGGTTTCCTGTGCTTGCACTGGCAGAAAACGCTGTGTTGTATTTTGTTTCAGCAGTAATTATTGGTTTTGGCAATGGAGTAATATTTCCAACCTTTCAATCCATGGTAAATAACCTTGCCGACGCTTCACACCGCGGGGCTGCAAATTCAACATTATTCACGGCGGTGGACCTCGGTATGGGCCTTGGTATGGTTATGGCCGGGCTTATCGCGCAAAAAGTTTCCTTGTCGGCAATTTTCTGGATAAATGCTCTGGTGTGCGTTGCCGGTTTGTTGTTTTTTCGCCTGGTGGTAATAGGAGATTATGAACGCCGCAATAATCGCGAAGGGAAAGCATATTTTCAACAGTAATAGTCTGCCTTGAGGGCGTTTAATGACAAAAAAAAATCCCGAAAAACTCCGGGATTTTTTTTATCGATTTATTGTTTTAGATAAGTTTGGAGCCGGCTCTGAATTTCACAACTTTTTTAGCTTTGATGGTCATTTTTGCTCCCGTCTGGGGATTGCGACCGGTTCTGGCGTTTCTTTTTACAACATAAAAAGATCCGAAACCTACCAAACCAACTCTGTCACCTTTTTTCATGGCTCCGCCAACGGTTTTTGTTAAAGCTTCCAAAGCTTTTTTTGAAGCGGCTTTTGATAATTTGCTTTCTTTTGCAATAGCATCGATTAATTCCTGTTTGTTCATGGCTGAAAAATTTAACGTTAATTTATTATTAATTGGTGCAAAAATAATCTAATAAACAAATATTTGCAATAATTGTTTAAAATTTTATCATCAGGTCTTTGTTGATAACCTCTATTGTTTTCGAGGAAAAATTGGAGCAAAATTCAGATGAATTATTGTTTAAAATTTAACATTTTTGTGATGAGGAGATTTTAAATGCTTAAGACGGTTCATTTATCTATGGCTTGAGAATAGTGTAATTAGAGGTTTTTGACGTGTCTGAAAAATTTGATAGATCGTAAGAAACTGTTTTGATTTTATGTTAAATAAGATTTATGATGAATTTTTTAGCGA
>DAOOWO010000395.1:0-2356 GCA_035371225.1 Bacteroidales bacterium
AAATATCAACGGTCATCAAAATCATTTGCATAGTTTTTTTACAATGTCGGCTGTACAGAGTATTGCAACAATTATGAATTTAATAAAAGGCGAATCCTCACATTGGGCTAATAAGAACTTAATTCTTCCGGAAAAATTTGAATGGCAGGATGAGTATTATGCTGTTTCAGTGGGTCAATCGCAATTCAATATTGTTAATAATTATATCAACAATCAGGAGGAACATCACCGTAAGAAATCGTTCAAGGAAGAATGTGATGAATTTTTTCGGGATTATAATTTTGATGAATGAAAAGGGCTGAAGCCCTGATATTCTCTGATATTCAAAAATAGCCCCGCCTTTAAGGGAGGGGCTATTAAAGGTACTGATAAACATAAAGGGTTTTAGCCCTTTAAATAAATGAGCTTATGAAAAAAATATTGATATATGGATATGGCAATCCAGGACGACAAGATGACGGCCTTGGGGAGCGTTTTATCGAACTGATAGATCAATGGATAGCAGACGAAAAAATTGAAAATGTGTTTACGGATTGCAACTACCAGTTAAATATCGAAGATTCTGCCACGATTGCCGATTACGATACGGTGATCTTTGTAGATGCCTCGGTTGCAGATGTTGATAGTTATAAACTTGAAAAAGTAGTACCGAATGATGCCACTATCGAGTTTACCATGCATGCAGTTTCTGTCTCGTATGTGCTTGATTTATGTCAAAAAATCTATCATAAACAACCCGAAACCTACGTGCTGCATATCAAAGCCTATGAGTTTGAATTTGTCGAAGTGCTTACCCCGCAGGCCGAAAAAAACCTGATGGCGGCTTTCACATTTTTGAAAGAATTCTTATCGAAGAAAAATTCCTGATAATTTATTTTGGCCACTATTGCCGATGCGGCAATCCTGGAGCAGCGCCATATCTTTACAGTCCGAGGAATTCTATGCCAATACCGCACAAAAGAATTGTCAATCCTGCAATAGCGTGCATATAGCGTTCGAGGATACGCATGGGAAGTAATTTCAGGCCCGTTAATGGCAATAGAACCATTGTAAGCATGGTCATGATTGTTACAGCGCTGAAAACCGAAGCTACCATGATGATGCCTCCTGAACTTTGTTCTGCAGCAGGGTACATCAACAAAGGAATCAGCGGCTCACAGGGGCCGAAAACAAAAATGGTTATCAATATCCAGGGTGTCAGGTTGATTTTTTTTTCTTCAGGGTGCTGGTGTTCGTGGGTTTCAACATGCTTATGGTCATGCCTGTGAACGCTTCCGTCTTCATGCACATGAATGTGGCGGTGTCCTTTATTTTTTATGCCTTGCCAAAGCCCCCAAATAAAATATATTAACCCAAACAAAATAAAAAGCCAGGCGGCAACACTTCCCCGGTAACCTTCAAAAATTTCTATCTTTGCTACTGCCAGCCCGAAAGCAATACCAATGGCTCCAATCAGTATCGAGCTGCCCACATGACCCAATCCACATAAGATGGTAATCCAGATGGTTTTTGGGTACGACCATTTTCCTGCTTTTGCCATAACAATAAAAGGTAAGTAATGATCGGGGCCGGCCAGTGTGTGCAAAAAGCCTAAGGTGGCCGCTGTTGCCGATAGAGTAATGATTTCTGAGGTCATGTTTATTGAAAGTTTATTTGTGTCGGGTTGTGTTTTGCTTTTAATTTTCTCGTTTGTATAATTTGTATTGCCATGTTTTTTTTAGAGAAAATTATCTTTCTGTATCGGTTGCAATATACAAATATTTTAATGGTGTTTTTCCGGTATTTTTTACGTTATGAGCCGTATGCGGCGGGCAATAAGCCATTATGCCAAACTTTAATTCCAGCATATTGCCGTTTTCGAAAATCATTTGACCTTCTCCGCTCAAAATTACCAACACTTCTTCATAATGTTCGGTACTGTGTTCTCCAACAGTTGCTTCCGGCATTATCGTAACCAAGCCTGAAAATATTCCTGCGGATGTTGGATAACCGTTGAGCAATTCCTGGTATTCCGCAGATTCAATATTAAATGCTAATGCTTTGGGTGCCAGTGTTATCCTTACAGTATCTTTTTCCTGAGCTTTTGCAACACCGGATATAATGCCGTAAACCAGAAAAACAGTAACAGCGTAAAAGCAAATTGTATTTAAGCACTTTTTCATTGTTGTTTTTTATTTTAAGTATTCATAAGCATATTCCAGTTCGCTTATCAGCGTATTTTTGCTGTCGTAACTTTTCATACCTGTGCAATTGCCGTTTTTATCAAAAGAATAATAGTCCGACCACTCAAGCGTGCCGTCTGATTTTGTTTTTGAAATTTTTGTGTTCTTGCCTGATTTATCGTATTCATAGGTAA
>DAOOWO010000396.1:0-2349 GCA_035371225.1 Bacteroidales bacterium
ACAAACGGTTTTCGTTTATCGAAAAAAAAGCTAAAGAATCAGGACGCCGGATTCAGGAGCTTAGCCTTGCCGAAATGGATAGCTACTGGAACGAATCAAAACTTTCGGAATAAAAAGCCCATAGTAGCACACATTTCCGCCTTTTCAGTGGATTACCACCGACAACACTATGGTAGTGGCAAATCCCACCACTATCACCAGGAGTTTGATAAAATCAAAATGGTGGTGATCGTCCGATTCAAAAAGTATGGTTGTGGAAATATGCAGGAAAATACCAACCACCATGGCCAGCACATAATCAAAAAAATGTGCATATTCTTCAATAAGTGCCGTACCTAACAAATTGCTGACAACGGTTCCGAGGGGGGCCGAAAAAGCAAAAATCAAGAGCAATGTCACAGGCATCAGAGCACCCTTTTTGCTGTTATGTAGCAGCAAGCTTATCAACACTATCGAAATAGGTATATTGTGGATGGCGATGCCGGTGAGCATGGTAGTCTGCAGTTCGGGGTTGCCATAATTTTCGGCCAGCGGCATTCCTTCAAGAAAAGAATGGATGCATATCCCAACCATTATTGGCAGGGTATTCAGGTAAGATGCATTGTGCACAATATTTTCCTCATGCAGGTGTTCGTGCCCGTGTTCCACACCTTTGGTAATAAAGTCGAGCAGCAACTGTATAAAAAAACCAAGGATAACAAATAATCCTATTGTGAAGGTTTCGCCGCCACCAAAAATCTCGGGTACAATTTCGAGAAAACTAATACCAAGCAGGTAGGCCCCGCTGAATGCGGTGAGCAATTTCAGATATTTGATATTCGGCTTTACCAGAAAAACGGCCAGCCCGCTGATGACGACAGGAAAAAAGAGTACCGAAAAAACCAGAATGGACATAACGTATTTTTATGAGTGTGCAAAGATATGTTTTTGAGCAGCATGAATGCTAAACTTTTCGAGGCCTATAGCCCCACAAAGCATACAACAAAATTATCAGGTAACAAGGCAGGGCAATCCAATAGGCCTTTTGCGTACTATCCAGCACCTGTGTCAGCCATCCGTAAACCAGTGGGAGGGTGGCTCCTCCGGCTATTGCCATGATAAGCAGGGCGTATCCTGTCTTGGTGTGTCTGCCGGCTCCTTGCAGGGCAAGAGGCCATATCGCCGGCCACACCAGCGAGTTGGCCAGTCCTAGCATGGCTACAAACAGCACGGTATAAGGAATAGTTAGTGTAACAGTTTTAAAAGTAACCAGATCGATAAAGGGAATATTCAAAATCAGTGGTGCCGGTACAAGAACCGCGGCAAACGTAAAGAGAATACCTGTAATAGCACATCCCGTCAGTGCATTGCGCTGCGAGAGCACCCTGGGAATCAATGCGACACCGACAAAATACCCGATAACCATAAAAACAAGCATCAGCGACGTAAAATATTTTGCCGAGCTCATGGCGATGTTCAGCGATTCGCCATAGCGGATAATAGTATCCCCGGATATTACCTCCACACCAACATAAAAAAACAATGCCACCACTCCCAGTATCAGGTTGCGGTGTTGGAAAATGCTCTGATGCTGTGCGGGGTGCTGTGTATCCTCGCCGTTTTCCTGGTTGACTTCGGGCAACTTTGCAAAACGCACCAGGATTATCATCATCGCTAAAAAAACAGTCATAAACAGGTATGGCATAATCATACGCCCGGCAAGTTCATCAAGCAGGGCCGAACGTTGCAAGGCATCGGTAGTCTCCGCAAGGGTGATTTTTATCTGTTCGGCATCTTTCAGCAAAAAAGAAGCCAGCAAAATAGGCGCAAGCACGCCCGCCACCTTATTGCAGATACCCATAATGCTGATGCGTTTGGCAGCGCTTTCTATCGGTCCGAGTATGGTAACATAGGGATTCACCGCTGTTTGCAGCAAGGCAAGCCCGGTCCCCAGAACAAAAAGGCCTGTGAGAAACAACAAATAAGAACGGGTTAATGCCGCGGGGATAAAAATCAACGCCCCCGCCGACATCACGGCAAGGCCAATGGCCATACCGTTTCGGAACCCGAAGCGTTCAATGATTTTCGACGACGGTATGGCCATCACAAAATAAGAAATATAAAAGGCAAAGGTTACCAGATAAGCCATAACATCGCTGAGTTCGCAAGCGGTCCGTAAAAAAGGTATCAGTGCGCCGTTCAGCCAGGTAACAAAGCCAAAGATGAAATATAAAACACCTATTACCATGATTGATAACAGGTAATTTTTTTTGTTCAGGCGCCCTATTGTTTCTTCCATGTTTTATTGCTTTTCAAAAATCAATGAGATAGTATTTTTATGAGCATTTATTTCTGCAGTACATTTTACAA
>DAOOWO010000397.1:0-2331 GCA_035371225.1 Bacteroidales bacterium
GTACGGCACAGACCAAAAGGCCGAAAGCCCCCTGAAATGATCGATCCTGATAATATCAAAGAGTTCCAGGCTGGACCACATCCTTTCTATCCACCAGTAAAATCCATCCTTCTCCTGGTATTCCCAATCATAAACAGGATTACCCCACAACTGTCCTGTAGCGCAGAAATAATCGGGCGGTACACCCGCGACTCTTTGGGGTAGGCTGTTTTTGTCGAGCAGAAAATTTTCGGGCTTGCTCCACACATCCACGCTGTCGTAAGCCACATACAGCGGTATATCGCCGATGATTTTAATGCCGTTCCTGTTCGCATAAGCTTTTACATCGTTCCATTGTTTAAAAAAAATGTACTGAACAAATTTATGGTACATAATCTCCTCTTTCAATGCCAGCCTGTATTTTTCCAATGTTTCTTCATCACGCAAACGCACCGCTTTGGGCCACAGGTTCCAGGGCTTGCCCCTGAACTCCTCTTTTAACGCAACAAACAACGAAAAATCATCAAGCCACACTGCTTTTTGCGTACAGAATGTTTTAAAACCCTTATTATTCTTTGCTTTGGGCTTAAAAGCAACAAAAGCTTTTTTCAGCAAGGGCAGAGTCTCCTTCCTAACCTTATCGAAATCGACATAGCGTGCCAGTTTGCCCGAATGATCTTCAATGTCGGATTTTCTTAACCAGCCCTCCTCCTGAAGCTTTTCCAGATTTATCAGCAACGGATTGCCTGCTATGGAAGAAAAACACTGGTAAGGCGATTCGCCATAACCTGTCGGGCCCAGCGGCAGAATCTGCCAGAGTTTCTGCCCTGCTTCCACAAGAAAATCAATGAAATCGTACGCTTCCTTGCCAAAAGTTCCGATGCCATGGTTGCCGGGAAGCGACGTAGGATGCAATAAAATTCCGCTTTGCCTTTGAAATTTCATATTAACAATATTAAATATATTATTAGCCGCAATAAAAATATTCTGAACTACTGTGTAAAATTAATATTTTCCGGCAAGTTGAAAGTGCTACTTGCGTGATTTTTTCAATACAATTTCATGCATTTTTTTTCATTAATTACAATATTTAATACATTTGCTCCTCAATATCTTCATGTGTTTCAATTTAGTTATAAAAAAAATTTTTATGAAGAAAATCACATTTACCTTCATTTTCATGCTAGCGGTTCTGTTGATGGGGTGGAACGCCCTGGCTCAAAAAGCCTCTGTCAGCGGATTGGTGGTTGACGAAAAAGGCGTGCCTATTCCAATGGTTTCTTTTGCTGTGAAAGGCACCACCATTGGAACGTTTTCCGACTTGGACGGCAAGTACAACATTGCCAACTTAGACGCCGGCAGACACATCATCGTGGCCTATATGATGGGGTATAAAAAAGAAGAAATATCCATAGATTTAAAAGCAGGCCAGGCACTGACACAAAATTTTACTTTAAAAGAAGAAGCCTATCTGCTTAATGAAACGGTAGTGGTAGGTTACGGCGTAAAGCAAAAAAGGGATGTTACCGGTTCCATCGAGACCATCAAAGCCAAAGACATAGCCCAGTCGTCGGGCACGTCGAGTTTTGAACAGGCAATACAAGGCCGGGCTTCGGGAGTACAGGTTACCGCCGCCAACGGTGTGGCAGGAGCTCCTGTAAAAATCAATATCCGCGGTACCAGTTCCATATCGGCTGGCAGCGAACCTTTGTACGTTGTTGATGGCATCCCTATTATCACCGGCGACCTGAGTTCGGGCGCTCTGGGAACGGGGACCAACGCCCTCTCCGACCTTGACCCCAAAGACATAGAATCCATGGAAGTGCTGAAAGATGCCGCCTCGGCAGCTATCTACGGATCGAGAGGCGCTAATGGAGTGGTTATCATCACTACCAAAAAAGGCAAAGCAGGAAAAACAAAATTCGACGTAAATTTTTCTTCGGGAATTGTCAGAGAAACAAACCGCCTGAAGCTGATTTCGGCAGAAGAACAATTATCGCTGCGTGATAAATACCGCCAGGAACTGGGGTTGGCTCCCGAAGCAAAAACAGCCGCCATTTATGGAAACTGGACGCGTGGACAGGCCGACTCTCTGGCCGCATTGGGCGGTACCGACTGGATTGACAAAGTGCTGCAACTCGGCTATAACATACAAGCAGGGCTCTCTGCGGCAGGCGGCAACGACAAGACCATTTTTTATATTGGAGCCACTTACCTGAAAGAAAAAGGCTTCCTGGTGGGAAATACCTACGAAAAAATCAATGGTCGTGTCAACATTGAATATAAGGCTACCAAAAGATTATCGCTTGGTACCAATATAGGCATCAGCTATTCGCTCAACGACAGGGTGCC
>DAOOWO010000398.1:0-2328 GCA_035371225.1 Bacteroidales bacterium
GGGATTTACAATGATATCTTTAACAATAGTTGTCTGATAGCCCATAGAAGAAATTTTAATGGTATAAATGCCTGAATTCAGCGGCTTAATAATGTAATTGCCGTCAGGATCGGTCTGGCAGCCGATGTTTACCTGCCCGGTGGTTACTACTACCATAGCTCCGAAAAGAGCTTCTCTGTTGCCTTCATCAAACACTTTGCCTTTGATGGTCCCCGTGCTTTGTCCTGCCACCTGGGTAAGCAGGAGCGTAATTGCTACGCAAAAAGTTACTAGTTTTTTCATGAGTTTTGATTTTGTGGGTTAATACTTCTTTTTGCCTGTTTTTGTTGTTCTAAATTTCTGACACCTCAAGTGCTGATGAGGACCGTTGTCAGCAAGTGGTATCCTGCAAAAAGTTTCCGGTATAAAAATGAAAGTTAACGGTTATATGAAAAATTTGCCGGTAGTGCGTTGGTTAAAAATTAGTTAAGCTATAAAAAAATCAGCTAACTTGATTACTTTTACACAACACTATATTATAAAAGTTTATTATGAAAAAAATCTTTGTGGTATTTGTTTTTTCAATAGTTGTATCTGTTATAGGATTTTCGCAGATATACCAAGGTATTGATGCTCAAAAATATGTAAAAGACAGTGAGATGGTACGTTATTCAGACAAGGATGCCAATCCCGCATTTATTAAGTACAGATCCCAGGCGGAACCTTTGTTCCAGGAGATGGACAATTGGCTCAAAACAACTTTTAATATCAAATCCAATATGGGTTATATGCTCATAGGCACCGAAAAGGACAAACTGGGATTAACTCATTACCGTTACCGGCAAACAAAAAATGGTATTCCTATACGAGATGCTGTTTTTATTGTCCATGTGTATCAGGATAAAATTCATTCTTTTAATGGAATAATTTATAGTGATGTCAATGTAGGTAATGCATTTTCAATTACTCCTCAGGAGGCTTTATCGAGTGCTCTTGCTTATGTAAATGCTGAGGAATATATGTGGCAGAAAAGCAGTGAAGAAACCTGGATTAAGAGGATAAGAAATAATCCGGAAGCAACATTTTATCCTGTAGCTGAAAAAGAAATCATTTTTTCTGATAAAGAAAAAGCGTTTCGTGCTGCTTATAAGTTTGATGTATATGCAAGCCGGCCCGTATCAAGGCAGCATATTTATGTGGATGCCGGCAATGGCAATATAGTGCGCGCATTCAAAAAATTATATGGTACCGATGTTCCTGCAACCGCGGTAACCAAATACAGCGGCACCAGGCAAATAACTACCGACTCGGTACAGCCCAATCTTTATCGTTTGCACGAAAGTGGCAGGGGTAACGGGATATTTACTTACAATATGCAACAGCAAACCGACTATAATCAGGCGGTGGATTTTACGGATACCGACAATTACTGGAACAATGTTAACGGCAATTTGGATGAGGCCGCTACCGATGCCCACTGGGGTGCTGAGATGACTTATGATTATTATTGGGACACCTTTGGCCGAAATAGTATTGATGGCGATGGTTTTGCACTTTATAATTATGTACATTATGATCAGGCATACGACAATGCATACTGGAACGGCGATTGCATGACTTATGGCGATGGCGGAAACAGCAATCCATTTTGTGTTTTGGATGTGTGTGCCCATGAAATAACTCACGGCCTGGATGAGTTTACGGCGAACCTCGATTATGCCGGAGAATCCGGTGCAATGAATGAAGGATTCAGTGATATTTTTGGTACAGCGGTAGAGTTTTATGCTAAACCGGCTCAGGCAAACTGGACTTGTGGCGAAAATATTGGCTTTGTAATCCGTAACCTGCAAAACCCTAATGCAGAAGGAGACCCCGACACTTACCTGGGGGTGAACTGGGATCAGGCACAGGAGGTTCACAGGAACAGTACCGTGCTGAGCCACTGGTATTACCTGCTATGCCAAGGCGGAAGCGGCACCAATGATAATAACGATACTTACTCGGTTACCGGTATCGGTATGGATAAAGCCTCGGCAATAGCTTTCAGAATGCTGACTGTTTACCTGATAAACACTTCGGATTATTTGGATGCCCGTTTTTATGCCATATTGGCGGCTTCCGAACTTTACGGGTATTGTTCTCCCGAAGTGGCCTCTGTTACTAATGCCATGTATGCCGTGGGTTTGGGCGGTGCTTATTCCCCAAGTCCTTCAATACAGTTTTTTGCAAGCAATGCGCATGTCTGCTCGGCACCCTTGACGGTATATTTTGAAAATCAGACAATAAATGCTAACCACTTTATTTGGTATTTTGGTGATGGAGCCACGGATACCACCGCCAACCCTTCTC
>DAOOWO010000399.1:0-2313 GCA_035371225.1 Bacteroidales bacterium
CAGGGCACTGGCAAACAACACCAAAGATCCTTTCTTTAATAAAGTAATGAACGATGCAGTTGAAATGCAAAAAAGCAGTTCTGCAGATTTTGTTTCTTTGTTTGAAGCTTCTTTTAAAAAGAATAATACTTCTAATGCCAAGCTTGCGTCTTTTTTCATAGTTGGGCTAAAAGACAAAATCAATTTTAACACCTCCGACGAAGATGTGCTGAAAGCTGTACGCGTTGAAACCGAAGGCGCTGTTGACCGGACCTTTAATATCTTGCGTACCCGTATCGACCGTTTTGGCGTTGCCCAGCCCAATATCCAGAAATTATCGGGATCGGGAAGAATTTTAATCGAATTACCTGGTATTAAAGAACCTGAACGTGTCAGAAAACTGATTCAGGGAACCGCCAAACTTGAATTCTGGGAAACCTATGAATACAAAGATGTTTATGGCTTTATTGAACAAGCCGATAAAAAAATGAAAGCAGTAATCGCCACCGGTGACACCCTGGTGGGGGTTGACACTACTGCCATAGCTACGGGCGATACCACAGCAGAAAAAGCAGAAACAACAACGGCAGCAGCCGAAACGAAAAATGCTGATGATACTTCACTGGTAGAAAAAGCCTTGAGCGATACAGCCGGGGACACAGCCGCCAAAGGCGAACAATCTTTCGGGGAATATGCGGCAGAACACCCTCTGTTAGCCTTTTTGCAGCCGGCCCTCATTCAGGACGAAAGCGGTAATTATTATCCCAACAGAGGCCCGGTGGTAGGCTATTGCCGGTCTTTCGACACAGCCAAGGTTATGGCTATGATACATCACCCGCAGGTACAAATGATTTTCCCGCGCGAAATTCGTTTCATGTGGTCCGTAAAACCAATTGATGAAAAAGGTACTACCCACCAGTTAATCGCGCTGAAAGCTTCCCGCGACGGATCGGCATCACTGGCCGGTGATGTTATCGTGGATGCACGTCAGGATATCGACCAGCAACAGGGAAATCAGATATCAATGAGCATGAATTCCGAAGGCGCTACCAAGTGGAAAAACCTCACGGCGGCCAATATCGGAAAATCCATCGCCATTGTCCTTGATAATATGGTTTATTCTTTCCCGACGGTTCAGGGCGAAATCCCCAACGGTCACTCCTCCATCACCGGAAACTTCACTCTGGAAGAAGCAAAGGATTTGGCCAATATTCTTAAAGCCGGAAAACTTCCTGCTCCGACTAAAATTGTGGAAGAAGCCGTCGTGGGCCCATCGTTGGGTAAAGAAGCTATTAATGCCGGTCTGCTGTCATTTGTCATTGCCTTTGTGCTCGTACTGATTTATATGGCGCTTTACTACAATAAGGCAGGATTGGTTGCTGATATTGCCTTATTGGTAAATATTTTCTTCCTCCTGGGGGTTTTGGCTTCTCTGGGTGCTACTTTAACTTTACCCGGTATCGCAGGTATTGTGCTTACTATGGGTATGGCCGTTGACGCCAATGTTATTATTTACGAACGTATCAAGGAGGAGGTAAGGGCCGGAAAGGGGATGAAACTGGCTTTAGCTGATGGGTACAAACATGCTTATTCAGCCATCATTGACGGTAACGTCACTACAATATTGACCGGTATCGTTTTGTTTATTTTCGGTACAGGACCAATTCAGGGGTTTGCCACCACACTTATTATTGGTATTCTCACCTCTCTCTTTACAGCTATTTTTGTATCGCGTTTGATTTTCGAGGGCATGAGCGCCAGAAACCGCACGATTAAATTCGGGAATAAATTCACGATTAATGCCTTCACCAACACCAAGATAAAGTTTATTGATATTCGTAAAAAACTATACATACTTTCTTTGACTATAATTATCATCGGTATTATTTCTCTTTTTGTCAGGGGGTTGAATTTTGGTATTGACTTTACCGGTGGGCGCACCTATGTGGTCCGTTTCGACAAGGATGTAAAGACAAATGATGTACGCAGTTTACTCGAAAAATCTTTTGGACAAACTCCTGAAGTGAAAACTTTCGGGCCAAGCAATCAGGTGAAAGTGACCACAAAATTTATGATTGATAACTCCGATAAAGCAACGGATTCCATAGTAGAAGCAAAACTTTACGATGGTCTGAAGTCGGTTTATACAACGCCTATCACCAAAGAAGATTTCCTGAGTGATAAAGCTGGTAAACTACTGGGAAAATTAAGTTCCAATAAAGTAGGGCCGACCATCGCTGATGATATTAAATTGTCTTCCATGTATGCCATCATAATTGCACTTTTTGTAATATTTGTATATATAGCAATTCGTTTTAAGAAATGGCAATATGG